>DDLV01000098.1 GCA_002340325.1 Glaciecola sp. UBA2563
CGCGAGCCCGAGCGGACATGGACGTGTAAAGCGCCTTTTTCATGCATATTCGTCGCAGCTAGCTTTATTGCGCTACCAAGCAGTATTCGGAAGGTATAAATTTACCATGTCAACGAAGTTTTATTGAATTAGCTACCTAGCTTCTCAAGCATAAATGCCTTCAATGCTTCGTAATCATTTTCCACACTAACGGCAAGCGATGGTTTATTCGATGCATCTGCAAGCGGCTTGGGAAGATTTAGCGGCTGGCCTAATACCGTTTCAACAGTTTCCTTAAATTTTGCTGGGTGCGCAGTACCTAAGAATACACCCACTTCGCCCTCTTCTAACTGGTTCGACAATGCTCGGTATGCAACTGCTGCGTGAGGCTCGGAGATGTAACCTAGCGACTGTAATTTTTTCATTGCCAATGAAGTATATTCCTCATCCACCATCTCGCCGGTTAGGTCTTCTTTATCGACTTGGCCATTTTCTACCAATGCTTCAATACGCGGCCAGTTATTCGGTTGAGACACATCCATGGCATTTGACATGGTAGCCACTGTTGGTGCAGGTTCCCATTCGCCAGTTTGTAAATATCTTGGAACGGTATCATTGGCGTTAGTTGCCGCAATAAATCGTTTTATGGGCAACCCAAGAGATTTAGCAATCATGCCTGCCGTCAAATTACCAAAGTTGCCACTCGGGACTGCAAACACAGCTTTTTCTCGCTCATCTTTTGGGAGCTGCGCAACGGCTTCAAAGTAATAGCAAACCTGTGCTAGTAGTCGACTGATATTGATTGAGTTGGCAGAGTTAAGATGTAATCCATCTCGTACTTCCGGATCGTCAAACGCCGTTTTTACCAGTTTCTGACATGCGTCGAAATCTGCATTAATTGATACTGTGTGAATATTCCGATCCAACGTCGAGAACAATTTCTCTTGTAGCGGGCTCACTTTCCCTTCTGGAAATAGAATAACAACCTGAATGTTATCGATTCCATAAAATGCATGCGCGACTGCTGCACCTGTATCCCCTGAGGTCGCAGTTAATATTGTGATTTTTTGGCCTTCGCTAATATTAGCAAGACACTGCGCCATAAATCGCCCGCCGAAGTCTTTAAACGCCAATGTTGGTCCGTGAAACAATTCTAGACAGTAGATATCATCAGATACTTTTGCCAAAGGCGCTTCAAACGAAAATGCTGTCGATACAATTTCATCCAGTAGCCCTTCGGGTAATTCATCACCAATAAGGTGTGACAATACCCGCTGGCTTCTTTCAACCAAAGGTAATTCAAGCAATGCATCAACATCTTCTAGCTGCGCGAACTCTTTTTGAAAATAGAGTCCTTGATGTTTTCCTAAACCTTTTTTAACGGCTTCTGCAAAACCAACCTGATCGTCGTTGTCTTTTAAATTAACTAAATTCACTTTACTTCCTTAAGTGTTAATCAAGCGCGTACCTTGAGTATCTATTTTACAAATATGCGAGAAACCATCAGCATTCTGCACGTAATGCCTGTTTAACCATTGTTCTATGTTTTGAGCAGACGTTAGACTATCTGTTACCGCAAATACCGTCGGGCCTGAACCAGAGATACCAAAAGCGAGGCCGTTTTGGGTACCGACAAACTGCCTTGCTTCATCAAATCCTGGTAACAGTGTTTTACGGTGGGGTTCTGCAATGACGTCTTGCATCATCTTAGCTGCCATTTGCCGATCATTTCGATAAAGCGCATCAATAAAAACACTCAGCTGTCTTCCGAACGCCAAACAAGTGCCAAGATCATACTGTCTCGGTAAAATTTTTCTGGCTGCAGCGGTAGATACCGAAAGCCCGGAATAACTGACGACCCAATACCAGTCGTCAAAAACAGGTAATTGCAGGGCAACAGGTTGTTCTTCCCCTGTCATGAGCGTTAACCCGCCAAGATAGCTTGGCGCGACATTATCATAATGAATGCTGCCGCTGATTTGGCCCTCGAGCTCGCCCATCATCAACAACAACTTATCTTTATCAAATGGTTTATCTGCGTATTCGTTCAACGCATAAAAAGTAGCCACAATAGAACTGGCACTTGAACCTAAACCAGACCCAATCGGCAATGCCTTATGCAAATGCAGCTTCACTTGCAATTCACTATGACCATGGCTGACGAGTGCTTGCTGAAAAAAATCATGGCAGTGTTTAACAATATTTTTGTCAGGCTCCGGTGGCAATCGATCCGAAAAATGGCCATCAACACTAATATCAAACACAGTTGACGACTCCACTTCCACCCAGTCCCCAAGCAATTGATCATCGACTGGCAATAATGCTGCACCTAATAAATCAAACCCCAGACTAACATTGCCAATGGAGGCAGGTGCATATGCTCTAAATTTACTCATCGGTATTTATTCATCTATGTTCTTTATTCACCCGTAGTCAGCTTGATTTGGCAACGTCCTTAATAAGTCAGCAAAAACGCCCGCTGCTGTTACCGTAGCTCCTGCGCCATATCCCCTTATGACAAAGGGCTTTGGCGAATAATATGTAGAGTGAATGGCCAATGCATTTTCACCTTCTCTCACCGCGGCCAACGGGTGGCTATTGGATACTTCTTGAATCTTCACCTTGCATTTACCATCTTCGATTGAGCCAACGTATCGCAACACTTTCTGTTGTTCTTTGGCAGCGTTTACTCTTGCGGTGATTTCATCGTCTAACGATTCGAGGTTTTGCATGAACGTAGCGATATCTCCGCTGTCATCGAAACTCTCTGGCAAAACCGATTCAACTTCAATATCACTCAGCTCAAGACGCATGCCTGCTTCTCTTGCCATAATAAGTAGTTTTCGCGCAACGTCCATACCACTTAAGTCATCTCGTGGGTCAGGTTCTGTAAACCCATTTTCTTTTGCTATCGAAGTAGCTTGTGACAGACTCTCACCATCCTCAAGTTTGCCAAATATAAACGACAGTGAACCCGATAGTATTCCTTCAAAGGTTTTTAACTGATCGCCAGCTAGAACGAGTTTTTGCAAGTTATCAATAACAGGCAATCCAGCGCCAACAGTCGTCTCGTAGAGGTACTGTTTTTTCACAGATTGAGAAGTTGATTGCAGGCGCAGATAGTACTCAATGCTCGATGTATTCGCCTTTTTATTCGGCGTGATGACATGAAAACCCGCTTCTAGAAATTCTGCATATTTGTCTGCAATGCTCTGGCTGCTGGTACAATCAATAATGACGGGGTTGATCAAAGCATTAGCACGCACGAATTCTCTAACTGTCTCAAGTGAAAAAGGCGTTGCAGTATCAGAAGCTTTTAGCGCTTCAAGCTTTTGCTTCCAGTCACTTTCATACCCTATTCCTTTGGTGTCAAGTAACAGAGACTTGCTGTTTGCAATCCCATAGACAGTTAATGAAATATCTTTTTGTTGAAGCATGTTTTGCTGCACATGCATTTGTCGAAGGAGCTCCTCCCCTACTGTGCCGCATCCAACAAAAAAGACATCCAGAGACTGTTTGCTCGAGAAGAAGTTTTGATGAATTACCTTGACTGCTTTTTTCGCTTTGGCGTTTTCAATAACCGTAGAGATCGAGCGCTCTGAAGACCCCTGCGCGATAGCGACATTGTTAACCCTTGCCTGGGCTAACGCATTAAAAAACTTAGCCGCCATACCCTTTGACTCGCGCATGCCATCACCGACAAGGGTGACGATAGCCAGATCGCGTCTTACTTCTATTTGTTCAAGAAGTTGATTAGATAATTCAAGTGCGAAGTTTTCTTCAAGCAATTCCAGTGCTTTGTCTGCATCTTTTTCTGGAATACAAAAACTGATGCTGTATTCAGAAGATGATTGCGTAATCAGTGAGATTGAAATCTCACCCTTCGAAATCACATCAAAGATGCGACTCGCCATTCCGACCATGCCTTTCATGCCTGGCCCAGAGACATTAAACATAACGATGTTTTCTAGATGCGAAATGCCTTTAACGCTTGTCCAGATTTCACTGGGTTCATGACTGATTGTAGTGCCAGGTGCTGATGGGTTTAGTGTGTTCTTAATCAGACAAGGAATACCAAATTGCGCAATTGGCCCAATGGTCTTCGGATGCAATACCTTTGCTCCAAAATAAGAAAGCTCCATGGCTTCCTGATAGGTTAATTTATCGAGCAGTACCGCGTTTTCAACCTGATTGGGGTCAGCGTTATAGACACCGTCGACATCAGTCCAAATTTCACAAGCCTGTGCATTAATGCAAGCTGCAAGTATGGCCGCAGAATAATCAGACCCATTTCTACCTAAGGTGACTTTTTCCCCCGCTTCATTAGCCGCTACGAATCCAGGCATAATAAGAAGTTCACTGCCATCTGCAACAACGTCGCTAAAGCGTGCACGACTCTCTGAAAGCAACGCTAAACTATCGAGATAATCACCTTGTGCCACCACGTACTCTACAGGGTCGATGATCCTATTCGAGATGCCGTGAGCAGACATAATCGCGCTAAAAATATTAACGCTCACATACTCGCCCATACTCAGGATACTCGCAGTGACTTGATCCGGGCATGAGCCTAGGAGGGCAATACCTTGTAATTGCTGCGATAAGGTTGAAAGTTTCTCATTAATGTATTCAAAAAGGACAACATGTTCCAAATCAGGGATGTTTATATAAAGCTCATCAGCAATACTGCTTAGCGTCATATCGAGCTTTGCAAATAACTCACCGTAATCTTCCCCACTT
The DNA here is from genome assembly GCA_002340325.1 of Glaciecola sp. UBA2563. Taxonomy (GTDB): domain Bacteria; phylum Pseudomonadota; class Gammaproteobacteria; order Enterobacterales; family Alteromonadaceae; genus Glaciecola. The sequence continues at coordinate 4,720 of DDLV01000098.1, forward strand.
TGCGCCTGTTCACAAAGTAATGACAGGGCATTGGTTACCCCTTTTGGCGCCGATAAGACCACTGCAGCACCATCTTGCTTGTGAATGTCACTGCATATTTCAAAAACTCGCTGATAGCGCTCTGCATCTGCTAATGATGAGCCACCAAACTTCAACACTTTCATCCGAGACTCCTTGCCCCCAATTTGATTAGATGTAGCTACAAAAAAGCCCGCTTAGTCAGCGGGCTTTCGTTAGTATTAATTCTGGCATTAACTAACGACCGCCCCTTGTGAGGTGGTAATCATCATTGTAATTGTGTTTATCGCATTGATGATCATGGTTTTCTGTCGTTATTTACTATGCCGATTTCAGGTGAGCGTGCAGATTGCCGTATAGACGTCTAAATGTCAATAAGAGATTGGGATTAGTGTGGTTTAATCTATTCAAACATCTTTGCTTAAACAGGTTGCGCAATAAATAACCTTTGACGGTTATTCACAATCAACCTCTTTAATCACCCTCGCAGGATTCCCCGCTATCACCACATTGTCATCAAAACTCTTTGTCACAACTGCACCTGATGCTACAACAATATTGTGCCCCAGCGTTACGCCAGGGTTGATAACGGCATGCCCCCCTATCCAGCAGTTATCGCCAATTGTGATGGCTTTGGCCAATTCTTGCCCTGAGTTTCGTGCATTAGGCTCAATGGGATGAGTAGCTGTATATATTCCTACGTGCGGTGCAATCATGCAGTTATCGCCAATTACTACCATCGCGGCATCTAGTATCACACATCCAAAATTCGCATAAAAATTTTCGCCTACCTCGATATTACACCCGTAATCGCACTGGAATATGGATTCAATGTAGATACGCTTTCCTGTTTTACCAAAAAAATCTTTGAATGCTCTGGCACGACGTTTAACTTCTCTGATAGGAATAGCGTTGATTTGAGATAGGGTATCTCTAGCCTGAAATCGAAGGGCAACAAGTTCTTTATCTGATGGAAAGTAAAGCTGGCCATCTAGCATCTTTTGTCGCTCTGTGGTGCTCATCTCTCGAATCTTAATTTTTTCTTGTTCATCAAAGTAGAATACAAAATAATCGGTTATTTACCAAAGAATGTTGCTCTATCTGCACAACTATCCGTTTGTATGGATAGCACGCTAAGGCCATCGTCGAATTTTAATAATAGTCTTTCTCATTACAATGATTGATTCGGTATGGAGCGAGTTTTGCATCTAACCAATGTCATTGGAGATAGTTTGAATACAGTCTCAATGATCCGAAATGCATTAGTATCAAATGGAATGACCATGAGCCAAAAACAGCATCAACTATCAATCGATTTGCTTGAAAGCAAGATAAGATACTGTGGCCATAAAAAAAATAACGCCCTTATCGAACAATACCTGCAGCAGCTTTCAATGCTGCTATCCAAACAATACCAAAACACCGAAAAGTTCAAGCTGGCTGAGCGTAGCGCCTTTGTATTTTTTGATACAGTGTCAGATCGCAAATTGCTAAAGACTTGGAGACTTACCTGCGTGGATGGTTTTTCAAAGTGCATAGAGCTCATGACGCAGTTCAGCTATTCAAAATGCGACATTAGAAAGCTTCAGTTCATGAAATTACGCTTTGATTTAATAGAGCAAAGCCTACGGAGTCAGTAACGCCCATCTTTATAATATTGCACCTTTATGATGCAATTGCCGAACAATAATGGTGAGAAGGTATTGTCATCAAGATGAATATTTTCCTGTACGGCACACTACTAAACGATGAAATTAGGCAACTTGTTTTTTCCGAAACGCTTCAAGATACCCGCGTAGCACATGCAACCGTGGATAATTTCGCCACGTTTGAATATCCTGGAGAATGCTTTCCAATATTACTTCCAAATGAGAATTCTGTAACGCACGGGATATTATTGTTTGATTTATGCCCTAAAGCGCTTGCGCGCATGTCATTCTATGAAGGCGATGAATTTGACTTAGCCACGATTAACGCTCGGATGGAAAATGGAGAACAAGTGAACGCTTATTACAACAAAGCTGTTTACATCGACTGCTCACAAGCAGACCAAAGGTGGTGTTATGAAACTTGGGAAGAGGAACATAGCGCTGTGTACATCCGTCAAACTGAGCAATTCATGCAGAGCTTACAAAGCGACCTATCTGTATCATCAGCTAGCGATGTTTGGCAGAAGCTGAAATAAAAGTACGCAGGATGTTAACGAGATTGCGCTTTTCAGCGCAATGACGATGGACTTTTTGCGAGATTGCGCTTTTCAGCGCAATGACGGTGGGTTGAATAACGCAATGGCGGTGGGTTGGTTTCGCAGTACCGATTAACTGGTTTTACAACGAAGAATAGTCATCCCGTTGCAAAACGGGAACTCCTTGGAACCGTCAGCCTGTCAAACAGTAGATTCAAAAAACTCTTCTACCTGATTTAAATAGTCCTGCTTTCTTTTGGTATCCAACCAGCTCACATCGAACGCATTTTTGTTTAACTGCTTCATCTCATCGATGGTAAATTCTGCATCTTCTATAAGCGCTAAAAAATTCTCTGTTAAATACGCGCGAAAGTAACCTGGATCATCTGAGTTAATCGTTACTTTCATATTTTTAGTTAGCATCGTCTTGATTTCGGCGGACGTGAGATTTTGCACAACAAACCTGTTGGACACGGGGCAAACTGTGAGTCCTAGACCCCGTTTTACAATTTCATCGCATAGAGCTTCGTCTTCGAGAGAGTTGATTCCATGGTCTATTCTATCTACTTTAATATCATTCACACATTGCCAAATGTGATCGACGATATCCACTTGATTGACATCACAATGCATCGTCAGTAGATACCCTTCTTCCCTTGCACGAGCAAAAACTTCTGCAAACTTTGATGGCGGATTATCCTTTTCATCAGAATCCAACCCAACGCCAATGATCCAATCTTTGTAAGGCAAGCTCATTTCCAGATGTTCCATTGCAGATTCAGCAGAAAGGTCCCGTAAAAAACACATGATCAAATTAGATTCAATGCCAAGCTTTTCTTGCGCATCTAACTGCGCGCGATGTATACCTTGAATTATGGTATCAAATGCAACTCCCCTGCTCGTATGTCCTTGCGGGTCAAAAAATGGCTCAACATAAACGATGCTGTCTTTCTTTGCTCGCAAAAAGTAATGATAAGCTAACTCATAAAAGTCCTGCTCCGTCTGCAGCACATTCATCGCTGCGTAATAAATTGTCAGAAATGATGGGAGGTCGTGAAAGTCATAGGCAGCAACAACCTCTTCTGGCGTTTTATAGTCAAGCGAGATGTTATTGCGCTCAGCGAGCGAGAAGATATGTTCAGGTTCAAGCGTGCCTTCCAGATGGACATGCAGTTCTGCTTTTGGCATTTCTTCGATGTATTTTTTCATTATTTTTGCCTTTTCCTATTCGATTCAGTGACTTTCCTGATTAAATATTGATTTACAACAAGTTCTTTTAAAGTTCTATCTATGCATTTGTTTCAATATTATTAAAATGCGTTTTTGCAAGATCTGCAAGACTTTGATCTGCGAATATGATGCTAACCACAACAACAATAATCATTTTTTTAGCATAGAGGGAGTTGTACTTTCACGTAAATTCTTCAGTAGTTTACTCTCCAGTAAAGCAGGATGTAATGTCCTGTCAACACAACCTATATGCCAATGTTTATGCAGCTTTCTTTGCAGTTAGATTATTGTGTTTACAACGTTATCGAGACATCGTTTGTTAAACACGCCTTTTTTTCACACTAAGGGGTTTATTATGAGCAGTACAAGCAATCATTTACCAGTAGAATTTGAGCTTGAAAATGGACAGATGAATAAAACACACGGTGAGTTTTTAGTTCTCGTGGAACAACTATCTTCCGCAAGCGATGAAGCATTCGCACTCACCTTTGGAAACTTTGTGACTCACACAAAAAAACACTTCGCTGAAGAAAATGAATGGATGTTCTTTTCTAAGTATCCAGAATACGAGGACCACGCTGCCGAACATTCAAAAGTGTTAGAAGCGTTAATGTCTATGCAATCGCAAGTCGAAGCGGGCCAATTAACAAATGCAAAAGACTGGATAAATAATCATGCTTCAGAATGGTTCGAACACCATGTTTTGGAGATGAACAGCGCATTTTGCAATCATTTATATGGGTTGAGTTCAGAAGCAGCAGCGCTTAAAAAGACACGTGATACTGACGGAACTAATGAGTCAAAACTGGAGGAAGTATAGTTTTGTGACATCGGTTTTCGATTATTGCCCTAGCGATAGCGGCCTAGGTAATAATCGAACACGCAACAACGCCTTGAATCAAGGCGTTGTCCTGCTTTTCTCTGGTGTTACTGGCGATTACAGACAAAACCGAGTTTGACTTGCCTATTGACTAGATCACGCGCCTTTTCAATGCAAAAATCAGTCTCCCATCTCGCATACCATGGGACAGAAACGCCATATTCCGTGCTATAAACGACACGGCACATATATTCTGATGTATTACTGGGACTATCCAGCACTATTAATCTGCTTCTCTCACCCATCTCGCAAATAACTGAGCCAGCGCCATTCTCAATTAAGGCGTCTATGTCTATTTCATCATTTTGCGAGGTATTGGTGGGTATCTGCAGGTTTACTGCGGTGACCTTCGCTTCCGACTTTAGGTCGCAATCGTCATCACATTTCGGGTCGGCATTCACAACTGCACTAAATGCGTATAAAGAGGCAAGAATTAGTAATCCTTTTTTCAACACAGCCATAATTATCACTCCATAGTACCACTGGTTTTATTTCTCGTACTTCCAACCTAGTCTATTTCTATTAATCCTGAATCATTAGTTAAAACAATATAAAAAAAAGCGGGTAGCACTTTTTTCGTGTAAAGCAAGAAAAGATTACCGATATTTCTATATCTAGGCAAGTTTTAAGAGATTAAACTTGACAAAATGATGTATTAGGTCTTGTCAAATTATCGGGATACGCATTTGAAGACTGTTTAACAACAAGGAAGCAGCGAAGAAGTTCACAAGAACTCACGGATTCACTTTCTTGCTAATGGAAAGAGAATAAAAATATCCATAAACGCCACTAAAAAAAATAGAAGGAAGCACTGTCAGTATAAGATTAGGGGTTTGAAATGCGATATTGATAGCAAATACAAGGATTGCCTGTATTAACATAGCTGGCAATGGCACTAAAAATTTTCCAGCCACTTCCTTGTGGGTTTTCTTGGCAAACTTTTTCAAAGCTTCCACAAAGGTTGCCTTTGTCGCACAGGGATTTTGCTCGGTGTGTGATGACCATCTAGGGGTTATAAAGGCTAAGCAAAATGAGTTTGCACCGAACTTTTTAAAAAAAAGCTCTAACATGGCGGTAAATAGAAATGTCATCGCACCGCTGTAGCCACCTTGAACCAGTGCTGCTTTAAACAGCACCTGTGGATCATCAACGAGCAAGCTATTGGCATACCAAGCCCAGGCCGCATAAAAAAAGAAAGCGACTAACCCTGAAACCACCAAACGAAAAGCCGACAAATTGTCCTCCGAAAAATAAACTCAAAATACTACTTACCCTAAAAAGACAGGCGTTATCTAGAAAAAATTCTGTCCCTGAAAAAAATACAGACAGGAGCGTGCTGTTCTTCTGGATGAACGTGATTTTGAACCTATCATCTCAAATGTTTCACTCAGACGACCCTATGCTAAATAATCATACGCAACCTCACCATACGGAAGCGTTATATCTGCAATAAAATGCGTACCACCAAGGACCTTTTTGACGGGTAAATCAGCTACAGGCGCATTGACATGAGGGATCAGGTGCAGTCTAGCTGGGCTTTCCCATGCACCTTTAACATGTATATTGGTAAGTTGATATGAAACAAGTTGTGCAATCGCCAGCGAGCCATCAACATGCGGGATCAGTTTAAGATTGACTTGTGTTTTTGAGAGCTTATTTACAATGTTTGTGGGGTCGCATACCAAACTATTGCCAGTATCGCGACACAGCACATTTTCATGTTTATATGCCATTGTAGCAATGGCAACAGGTTGCCCTGCGTATTCCAAGCGACCCGTCAATGTGTCCATTGCCACTTCTAGCACTGGATTGGCTAATTTTTTTGGAAACCCCCATATCTCGCGACCACCTGAGATCGGAGGTTCAATATCCAAATACATCTGCGATGTAAAATTAACAGGTTGACCGTCTAACTTAGCGGGGATCACGATACCTGTTTCGGTGTAATCACCAAACCCAGAGCTGTCAGGCATCTTGATAAATTCATACAAGACTGTGTTACTGCCATCAGGCTCCATTGGCTCTGGTAGTTGCTCTCGAATGGCGTCAGGATCGGATTCGTATTGAATAATCATGTATTCTCTATCGATAAACCGATACGGTCCTTTCGGGTAGCTGACAGATGCAATTGGCATAGATGCGACATTTAGGATCTGAGAAATTTTCAAAGCTTGTCCTTTTGTTTATTCAGATAATTTTAGTTAGTTTTTCTTTCGAAAATTCGATTGACCGATTGCAAAAATTCGCCCTGAACATCAACCGAATCGACTTTGCCTACTTTGTCGAAATGCTCATCAAGCCACTGCTGCATGGTACTTCTGCCGCGCTCTTTCAACATTGTTAAAAACTCCCAGTCAGTATTAAACTTACTGGCAACGCTCAAGTCCATCATGGCTTCGTCAGCGCGCACTGAATGCAGCAGCACGTCTTTAAACTGGCATTTGTATTCTTCTTTGAGCATATCTGTCGAAATAAGCTTTTTAACGAATGCAATCGCTCTCATCTCTTTTATCAATGACGAATTAAACGAAATTTCATTAATTCTATTCATGATATCCGGAGACGACGTTGGCGTTTCTGGACGGTTCATTGGATTGATATGAACAACCATTAAATCTCGCGCCCCCGTCTCGTAAAACAATGGGTACAGCGCGGGGTTACCCATGTATCCGCCATCCCAGTAATCTTCTCCGTCTACTTCAACGGCTTTGAACAAAAAAGGCAGACAAGCAGATGCCAATGCGACATCTAATGACATTTCATTAGCGTGAAACACCCTCACTCTTCCAGACTGAACATGTGTTGCACTAATGAACAGCTTTGTGCATTTGCAGGCTCGTAGCTCTTCAAAGTCGATGACCTTTTCGAGCACATCCTTAAGCGGATTAAAATCGAACTGATTCCACTGATAAGGAGAAAATGTGCGAATAAATGTATCGAACATCATAAAAGCGGGAGACTGGTCCATATTCCATGAGTTACCCATTTGATTCATAAGTTTCTCATAAGGCAGTTGTTTTATTGGACTGTAGGCAGCGCCGGTTTTTGCTATATTCCACCAAAGGTCGTGTAACGTTTGACGCGCTTGCTCCAGACCGCCCGTGTACTTGCCATAAGCGTAGGCGCAAGCATTCATTGTTCCCGCCGACGTGGCACACAAGCCTTCAACTTCAAGGCGACCATCTTCGATCAATTTATCCAATACGCCCCACGCAAAAGCACCATGTGCCCCTCCTCCCTGTAGCGCAAGGTTTATTGTCTTTTTGTTGTTGGTTGTGGACATGTCTTACTCCAATTTGTTAAGTAATGCTGATCGCTAAAGCTAGTACGAGTCGTAGCGGAGGCATGTTTACATGTAAAAGCGTGCGAGCGCACGGATGCGCGAGCCCGAGCGAACAGGATGTTGTACAGCGTCTTTTACATGTGAACATGACCGCAGCTAGCTGTATCGCTTACGCGAACAGCATTATTTTGTTAAGCGGATGTCCACCCACCATCTACCGGTACAGATACTCCCGTGATATTCTCAGCAGCATCGGAACACAAAAACAACGCAGTTCCTGCTAGTTGTTCAACGGTCACAAATTTCTTCGTCCATTGAGCAGCTAAAAGCACATCATTGATGACCTCTTCTTCGGAAAGACCTCTTGCTTTTGCAGTGTCTGCAATTTGCCCCTCAACTAATGGCGTAAAGACATAACCGGGACAGATTGCGTTGCAGGTCACGCCACTTCTCGCTTCTTCTAGTGCAACGGTTTTGGTAAAGCCGGTAATACCGTGTTTAGCCGTAACATACGCGCTCTTATACGGTGAGGCGACCAAGCCATGCGCGCTGGAAATATTAATAATGCGCCCCCAATTGTTTTTGTGCATATGGGGCAACGCAGCTTTGACCATATGAAATGCAGAAGACATATTGATGGCAATGATCGCATCCCATCTATTTTCTGGAAATTCTGTTACCGGCGCGACCGTTTGAATGCCTGCATTATTCACAACAATATCAACGCTGCCAAATTCTTCTGCCACAGCATTCACCATTTCTGCGATCTGCTCTGGTTTTGTCATATCCGCGCCGTTATATATCGCTTTGACTCCACAAGACTTGACGGATGAGACTGCTTCTTCAATTTGTTCATCAGAGCCAAAACCATTAATCACTATATTGATACCTGCATCGGCAAAGCCCTGCGCGATACCTAACCCTATGCCTGACGTTGAGCCAGTAATAATCGCAGTTTTTCCCTTTAACGTAGATATATCGAGCATCTGATTTTCCTGTATAAAAATTTTTGTTGATGAATAGTGGCTGAAACGCCATGTGATAACTTAAATGTAGACGGCTTATGCAAGAACGCGAACTCACCGTCTATTTAATTGTAGCCTGTTACCTACTGGTGACACGTAAACACAATAATAAAGCGCATTTTAGACGAGAAAAACGAAAGCATTGGTCCAATCTCACTCGAATACAAACAAAATTGCGCATCTGATTCACAAGTCTTCTACAAATATTAATTTTTTTTAATTTATTAGCCTGATATTACGAAAATAAAGTCAGAACTTCCTATACTCAAATTTTTAAAATGAGAGAAATCAATGAAAAAAGTACTAGCATTTTCTGGCTCCGGGCGAAAAGGCTCTTATAACTACTCAGTAGTCAAATGCGCTGCAAATGCAGCAATAGAAGCAGGTGCAGATGTTACCCTACTGGATTTGTCTGAATTTGCTGATGTCCCAGTTTTTACAGAAGATTTAGAAGCAAGTGTCGGTATGCCCGAAAAAGCAAAGCTGTTTAAAACTCATCTGATGGAGAATGATGGATTTTTGATTTCTAGTCCAGAATACAATAGCGGATACAGCGCGTTATTTAAAAACCTTATTGATTGGGCATCAAGATCGGAAGAAGGTGAAAAACCACTTGAAGCGTTCGCGGGTAAACCCGTTGCTATTATGGCTGCGTCTCCAGGCGGACTTGGCGGTATACGCGTTCTCGTGCCTGTCCGGTTATTACTATCGAACATCAATATGAATGTATTAGGCAGCCAAGTGGCTATTCCGCAAGCCCATGCAAAGATTGACAGTGATGGCAACGTTACTGACGAATCTACTGCAAACAAGATAAGTTCGCTGGCAAACGAATTGGTCAAGGCCTTAGCGTAATTGACACCAGTCTATTGCGCTTTATCTTCAAAATTAGGTTTCAAACTTTATCGCGCATGCTGCTGATTAAAGCGGAGCAGACAGCTGCGGCATATTTACATTTAAAAGTCGCTCGGAGACACTCCTCGACGTGAAGCGGTTGTTCGCTCCGGCTCGCACACTCCTCGACACGAAGTGGTTGTGCTCGCACGCTTTTAACTGCAAACATGTCTCCGCTTAAATGCTGCACCGCTTTAATCAGCAGCATAAAATGGTTTCGATAAAAACAATGTTTTAAAAAACGACCGTTTTATTGCCCCGCACAATCACCCTGTCTTCAAGGTGATATCTAACGCCGCGAGCCAATACGGACGTCTCGACATCTTTACCTAAGCGCACCATATCTTCTTTGCTGCAGCTGTGGCTAACCCTTATAACGTCTTGCTCAATTATGGGGCCTTCATCCAAATCTTCGGTCACATAATGACAGGTAGCACCAATGAGTTTCACACCGCGATCATAGGCTTTTTGATAGGGATTGGCCCCTATAAAAGAAGGCAAGAAGCTGTGATGAATATTGATCAGTTGGCCTGCGTATTTTTCACATATAGACGGCGGTATGATTTGCATGTAGCGCGCTAAAATGATCGAGTCGGCATTGTGTCGCTCAATAATATCTTCAATTTTCGCAAATGCTTCTCGCTTATCATCCTTGGGTACCGGCACATAATGAAATGGAATACCGTGCCACTCCACCATGCTGCGCAGGTTTTCATGATTTGAAATCACACAGGGGATATTGCAGTACAATTCACCCGAGTGCCATCTATGCAGCAAATCAGCTAAGCAATAAGAAGAGTGACTGGCCATGATTACCAGGTTTCGCTTTTTTTGCGTATTGCGCACAAACCAGTTCATTTGAAATTTATCAGCGATGGGAGTAAAGCGCCTTTTAAACTCTTCAAGGTCAATATCCATGCTCGCAGTGCTGATTTCATTTCTGAGATAAAACCATCCCTCTATCAAATCCGAATGGTGGTTTGACTCAATTAAAGAACCGTTCAATTCGGCTATAAATGTGCTGACTTCTGCAATAATCCCAATTTTGTCAGGGCAAGAAATGACAATGCGGAGATGGGGTAATTTTTCTTGATCACTCACGTGTAAACCTACATCTGTTTTACTTTTTTAATACTTGATGACGCTTGCATCTATTCAACGATAAATTTACTGCGGATTACATAGTGTTAACGCGTATGTGTCAATAATTACCCATAATTTGTAATGAAAATAAGAAGCTATGGCAGCAAAGTTTACGCTTGAATATAACATTTACCTGACATTTTAGTTTCCTATTTGCAATATGATGATGTGACTAGCTTGATTTTAACTTAATGCGTTGAGTTTCATTTATGCCTTATCACATAAAGCGAGGTATACAAAAGTGAGTCGAATACTAATTGCGCCGATACTGGCGCTCACACTAACCGTTAGTGCAGAAGTGCGCGAAACAGAAGAAGATGAATGGGGAATATTGAACCCATCTGATGGCGACCGCGACATGCTGACACGTAAATTAGAAATGGGTCAGCTCGATTCGGTAACCTGTTCCCTAGGATTTAACACGTCTAAATACGACAACATAGAATTAGCGCGTCGATTTGCAACACGCTGCGCAGAAGCGGGCATTATAAAAGCCATGACATGGATGAGCTATCTGGAGATGAATGGCATTGGCGGTCCTGTTAACGCCGAAGCCGCCGCTGAATGGGATAGACGTGCAGCTGAAGCTGGGTCTTCCGTTGGCATGTATAACTATGGGCTGGACTTGCTGCGAGGATTTGGCGTTAAACAAAACGAATCGCTTGGTCGCCGTTATATAGACAAAGCGGCGGAACTTGGGCTAGAGATTGCTCAAACGCTTCAATTAGCTGGTTACGACCTAGATGAAGTGACTTACGATACCGATACATTTTAGTGAAATAGATATGCCATTATCCGCAGCACGTTAGCTCATCCAGTGATGATTTATCACAACCATTCTTAAACAGAGCAGAGCGAAACTTTCATGTCTCGCACTTATAACCAATACCATAAACAGACTTAATGATGTCCGGCGCTGCTAGATGGTTGCTCATTTTCTGTCTTAGGGTTAGGACAAACTGGTCCAACGAACGACTATTGGGCACAAACTCTCGATGCCAGCAAGTATCAAAGATTTGGTTTCTCGATATGGCTTCACCCGGATGAGCAAATAACATTTTGAGAAATTCACATTCTCGTTTAGTGAGCGAGAGGATTTTATCCTGATACTGAAGACGCAGGGTTTTCACATTTAGCGCAAATCCTGAGAAATGCATTTTCGCATCTTCTCTCGATTTTTGGTTGAGACACCTTCGGGATATCGCTCTTACTCTTGCCAGCAGCGTGTCTGGGCTAAACGGTTTACCTATATAATCATCCGCTCCCAGATCGAGTCCTTTAATCTGATCTGGTTCGCTATCTAGCGCGGTCAACATCAGGATTTGCAACGAAGGTGAGCGTTTCCTCAGTGTTTTACATACGTTAAGGCCATTCATGCGAGGCATTTTAATATCAAGTATGCACAAATCGGGCTGAAAGCTTTCCTGCTCCAGTAATGCCTCGACACCATCAGATGCTGTTTTACATTGATAACCTTCTTCAGACAATAGCGCTTCCAGTCCTTCTCTTAAGTGTTTATCGTCGTCTGCAATCAGTATTTTCATGTGATCTTTTAACGCTTATTTATGCAGTGTCAATTGGAACACTGACACGCAAGTGTGTGCCTGTTGGCACCAGTATCCGTTCTAAATTTCCCTTCATGCGTTGGCATAGGCGTTGGCATACCTGCAATCCAAGTCCAAATCCTGTCCCATTGCCCGACATTACACTAAAATCACGGTTTTTTATTTTCTGCCACACCTGATTACTTATGCCCGGTCCAGCGTCTTTTATGTCAATGATGAGCAGATTACCTGTTATCAAAGAGTTAACCTGTATGTCTTTTCCAGCTGCGTACTTTCTCGCATTGTCCAACAAATTTATCAATACCCGTTGCAATGCATCTTTATCTGCAAGAACAGCTCTTTGTGCTGCAAGCGTATAAGTGACGGTGCATTCGTTTTCTTCAAAAACCGGTGTCATGGTCTTTATCACGTTTTTAATCAGTTCATCTGGATTAATGGTTTGCTTATAATCCACAGCTTCTTGATGTTGATTTGCATCTAATCTGGCAAGTAATATTGAGTTTTCGACCAGAAGCGAAAGCCTTTCAACTTCTGACTCAACTACCGAGCAATAGCTGGATTGTTTATCAATTGCCGTCCTCTTAATCAAATCGATGTAGAGCCTTATATTCGCCAGTGGCGTTCGAACCTCATGGGCAAGCTCTGCAGTAAATGCTTTCTGCGCCTGAGTTTGTTTCGATCGCGTTTTGTAAATCCAATACAATCCGATACCACAACCAAACACTAATAAGGTCAATGGAAGCAACAACATCAAATAAGCGATGGGCACTTTCACATTGTATGCGTTGTTTTCTTCGTAGAGCAGGATGTGCCACTGAGAAAAGTTACCGCTCATAGCGTTTTCAAATACTAGATTGTTTTTGGACGTTTCGTTGTTTCCTAATGTTGCGTTTACGCCAAGCGGCAGACCATTAGCATCAAAGAGCTTAATGACAACATCAATGCCAGTCGGAGCCGCGATGCTTTGCAACGCCTGGTTTAGCCAAGGCAGCCAGCCGTTTCTATTGAAAAGGACACATACTGTCGCTGTATACTGCACATCACAATGCAGCAATTTAGAGTCCGAGTCACCCTGAACAAACGAATTGAAGGACCGTATTTCATCCGGATTATTGATTACCGTAGATAACTCCCCTTGAATCTGATTAATAAGCGAGATTTCGGAAACCAATGCACTCTGATCAGACTCCGGAAAAATGCGTTCGCCTTCAGGTGAGAATACAGTCAACAAATCAACTTCAATTCGATTAAACGTCCACATTCTCATTTCTTCGTATTTATTAGAATGTTGGTTTATCCAATCTACATATGGCGAAATTTGACCATCTATGAACTCTTTGACAGTTGATTCAACATTTCTGGCTAGCCAAAGATTTCTATCTTGCTGCCGTTGTTGCGCCAGCGCATTTTCGGTCTGTATGCTTCGAATGCCGATAACGCTGATGACAATAAGCGGCACCGTAATGAGGAAAACAATCAAAATATCACTTGCGTGAAAATGACCTATTTGCGCATCCTTAAACCCGCGAAACCTGCTCATAGCAAAACAGCCCGTTTCATCAAAAGGCACAAACTACTATAACAGTGCCGGCGCTAACAAATACTTTTTTTAATGAATGGAAATGGCATTTGAAAAAAAGCATTGTTAGCATTCCAAGATAAAAGATAAGAATGGTTAATTGGTCAATGGCTCATTTGCTTGTTGATTTAATTCCACTAGATCTGACATTGTCAATGTACCAACGATGTTCTGGTCGGGATCCATTAATTCATAAAGCGCATTGCCTCCATTATTAAAAATGCTAAAAAGCAATACTGTGCCTCCATCGCCACCTGATTCAGAATGCGGTTCAACATCGGGCTGTGATACCGTATAGCTGCCGGTCGCGCGAATCTCTTTGATAGAGCCATCAGCTCGGTAAATATAATGTTCACCGCTAAGCACGACAATCTTGTTCAATGCACAATGTCGATGCAGGATAATGGGTTTATGAGCATCCATTTTAAACAACACTTCCGCGCGTTGTTGAGCATCGTCAATATGTAAAATCGAATATTGAAGATGGTCTATTCCTTCTAGGTTTTTCCAATGAGTAACATCGTCAATTGTTTTGATATCCATATATACTCCATATAATGAGTGAAGAGGCGAAAAAATAGCCCCAATTAAAGTAACCACTTCATCATAGATAAAACCATCAACGTAAATGTCAGATAAATGTCATGATCAACTCCTGTAATACTTACCAAGCTCATTTAACAAAGTACCTTTGCTTATATTGGCCATTTTCAATTCAACGTTGACTTAATGTCGCGATGTTAGACATTAATATTGGTTGTCAACTCAATAGACAAGGATTAAGCTACGGCCGTGGAATAGTAATGCAAGGTAGTGCACTTGAGTCTATTTAATATCAAACCTTTCCTGTCAAAGAATGACAAGATTGAAAAGTGCTTTGAGCAATTCCCTTCACTCAAAACACTCGATTCACGTTATCTTTCCCGACTCAATGAGAAGATCCAATTCAAAACACTTACCTCGGGTCAGACGGCCTATGAGCCTGGTTGGAATTGCAACGATTTTTTGATGTGTCTATCGGGGCAGACTCGCGTCTTCAAGCGCTCAGAATCCGGTCGCGAGATATTGCTTTATAAAGTACAAGATGGCGAAACCTGCGTGCTAACCACATCTTGCCTCTTGTCCGGTCAGTCTTTCCCTGCCGCCAGTATCGCGGATAAAGATACGCTTCTTGCCGCTATCCCTTCTGCTTTGTTTCGTGAATTAATGGCGGCGTCGCCTGAGTTTAGCGCTTTTGTGTTAGATAACTATGGTGTGATGTTATCTAGCCTTATCAGCCTTATTGATCAAGTTGCGTTTGATAAAATAGATCAACGACTGGCAAGACATTTACTTTCCAATCGCATAAGTGAAGGCAATGGCGACACAATTTTAACTACCCACCAGCAACTTGCGCTTGATCTCGGTAGCGTTCGAGAAGTGGTATCAAGGCAATTGCAAGACTGGGAATCGCGTGCCTTCATTAAAACCAGTCGAGGAAAAATTATTATCGTTGATGAAGCTGGCTTAGTTAGCCATCTTGGAATATAAATAACCTGAACTTTAGATAAATAATTTCTAGTTTATGTGACTCTAGTTACATATTGAAAAAAAAGTTGAACTTAAAATATTTGTTAAGGCTTTGTGACAGGCGATAGCAACTTTTTTACACGTACATCGTAAAAAGTCTTGCCCTTACATACCTTAATAATATTTCACTTAACTAAGAACATGAATTCAGGAATTATTATGAAACTAAGAACACTAAAACTCTCTTCACTTTTCTTAATCGCCGGAGTCGCTTCATTCTCAGCTATCGCTGAAGAAGTTGCAGGTGAATACAATAATCAATGCGCGTTAGGGATTACGCTTGAACAACATTTCGATACTGATTGTTCTATTAGCCATGAAATAGATGGTAAAACGTATTGTTTTGGTAACGATGACGCCAGAGCAACGTTTCTTGAAGATGCCGAGGCAAATGTTGCTAAAGCCGATAAGTATTACGCTGAAAAAGAAAAAAGTGAGTAATTGTTCACTTCTTCGCTTCGTTAAAATACGCTAGAAATCTTGTTTATGTCGACCATCATTAATTCGACGTTGACACACAGTCGCACTAATCGTATATTCCACGCTATGAAAACAGCGCTATACATTGAACGAATTATAATTACCATTCCATAGGGATGGTGGGTTCGGCTGAGAAACAAATCAAACCCGCCAACGAGGCGGGTTTTTAGTATCTGCCTCAACGGAAAACTAACGTGAGGCACGAATGACAAACGAAACATCGTCGGAGACAAGTAGAAAGGCATTTTCATTTATAGAAGCAGAGCACGAGGTGCTTAATTTCTGGAAAGACAAAGCCATTTTTAAAAAGTCACTGCAGCAATCGTCCGACAAACCAGAATATGTATTTTACGATGGGCCTCCGTTTGCTACTGGCCTTCCCCATCACGGCCATCTTGTTGCCTCTACTATTAAAGATATTATCCCGCGTTACCACACCATGTTGGGCAATTACGTCGAACGTCGGTTTGGTTGGGATTGTCATGGTCTGCCTATCGAGCATGAAATTGATAAGGCGCTTGGTATGTCAGCCAAAGAAGCCGTCGATACCTTAGGCATTGCGCATTATAACAATGAGTGTCGCAGCATTGTTCAGCGCTATACCGAAGAATGGGAAAAAACCATCAGTCGATTGGGCCGATGGGTAGACTTTGAAAACGATTATCGCACCATGGAGCCATGGTTCATGGAATCGGTGTGGTGGGTGTTTAAGCAGCTATGGGATAAAGGGCTCGTCTATAAGGGCGAAAAAGTCGTCGCTTACTCCACAGCATTAGAAACCGTATTGTCGAATTTTGAAGCCTCATCAAATTATAAAGATGTGCAAGATCCAGCGGTTACTGTCTTGTTTAAACTCAAAGATGAAGATGCTTATGTCGCTGCCTGGACAACGACACCGTGGACCTTACCTTCCAACCTAGCCTTGTGTGTGGGTCCAGACATCGACTACATCAAAGTGTATGATGAAGCATCAGATAGACATATTTGGTGCGCCCAAGCGCGACAACAGTTTTTGTTTAAAGATAAAGATGTCGACATCGTTGCCACGGCCAAAGGCCATGAGCTGCAAGGTAAAACCTATCATCCTCTGTTTTCTTACTTCTCAAGTGAAGTAGAACGCGGCGCATTTCAGATTTTGTCTGACAATTATGTCTCCACAGAAAGCGGTACCGGTGTTGTGCATATGGCACCCGCATTTGGTGAAGACGACCAACGCGTTTGCAAAGAACATGGTGTAACAGCTTTCGTCTGCCCGCTAGATGGACGCGGTCGCTTCACCGAAGAAGTGACTGATTTTGCTGGGCAATACATCAAAGATGCTGACAAAAACATCATGAAACACCTGAAAGGTGAAGGATTGCTCTTCAAGCAAGAGACGTTGATGCACAGCTATCCGCACTGCCCGCGATCTGACACGCCCATTATCTATCGCAGCGTGCCTTCTTGGTATATTCAAGTTACTGCTATTAAAGACAATCTTGTTGAGAACAACCGACAAATCAACTGGATCCCTGAGCATATTCAGGAAGGAAGAATGGGTAAATGGCTTGAGAATGCCATTGATTGGGCAGTTTCTCGCAACCGCTATTGGGGCACGCCACTGCCCATCTGGATAAACAATAAAACCGGCAATATGGTGTGTATTGGTTCAATTGAAGAACTTAAAGCATTAACCGGCGTTGAGGTTGATGATCTGCACAGAGACTTTGTTGATGAACTTACCTTTAGCAAAGACGGCGAAGAAGGTGTTTACCAGCGAATTCCAGAAGTATTTGACTGTTGGTTTGAATCAGGCTCTATGCCCTACGCACAAGTCCACTATCCTTTTAAAGACAAGGAACGGTTTGAAAGCTGCTTCCCGGCAGCCTTTATTGCAGAAGGTGTAGATCAGACCCGAGGTTGGTTTTACACACTTCAGGTACTCAGTGAATGCTTGTTCGGAAAGCCCGCATTTAAAAACGTTATCGTCAATGGCATCGTCAATGCCCAAGACGGTAAAAAGATGTCTAAGCGCCTTAAAAACTACACGGCACCCGACATTTTAATGGAACAGTACGGTGCCGATGCATTGCGTTTGTATTTGATAAATTCGGGGCTGGTAAAGGCAGAGGAACAACGATTTACCGATGCTGGAGTGCAGGAAATGGTGCGCCAAGTTTTGCTGCCTTGGTACAATGGTTTTAAGTTCTTTACTACCTATGCGGATATCGATGGCTGGCAAGTTGACGGGCAAAACAGTAATATTCTATCGGCGAAAAAGAACATTCTTGATCAATGGATTGTTTCAAAACTAGAAACGCTTAAACAACGCGTTAATGAAGAGATGCAGGCATATCGATTGTATAACGTCGTGCCGCCTTTATTTGATTTTCTGGAACAGCTGACTAACTGGTACATTCGACTCAATCGCGCTCGCTTCTGGCAAACAGAGATGAATGACGATAAGCAAGACGCCTATGCGACCTTGTACTATTGTTTGGATACATTTTCGTGTTTGATGGCACCTTTTGCGCCATTTTTATCCGAACATGTATTCCAGGGATTAAAGAAATTCTGTTCTCATACAGACATCCCAGAGTCAGTTCATCTTTGCGATTATCCAGAAGCAGATATTGAGAAGAGCAAACCTTCACTTGAGGCAAGTGTTGAGCGTTTCCAAAATCTGGTTTCCATGGGACGTCAAAAGCGAAACGACCTCAAAATCAAACTAAAAACGCCGCTTAGTAGAGGAAAAATATTGCATAAAGATCCGCAGGTGCTTGAAGATGTAAAACAGCTCTCGGGTTACATTGCAGCCGAACTTAATATCAAACAAATCGAGTTCAGCACGCATGAAGAAGACTACATTTCCGTATACGCAAAAGCCAACTTCCAAAAGCTCGGCCGTCGATTAGGCAAACGCATGAAACACTACGCGGCGTTGATTCAGAATATGGATGATGCGCAGCTAAGTGAGTTTCAAGAACATGAGCAAATAACCTTGGATGACGAAGTCTTTAATAAAGATGACATCATGCTTTTCAGAGAAGCAAAAGAAGGAGTAAACGCTGTTTCAAATCGATTTATATCGATGGAATTTGACCCTACGTTGACTGAAGAATTGATTGCTGAAGGCGCAGTCAGAGAAGTTATCAATCGCATTCAGAATCAGCGCAAATCACAAGGCCTTGAAGTGACCGATCGCATTTCATTGTGTGTTGAAGCAGATGACACACTGCTTAATTGGATCAAGTCTCATGAGGATTACCTTATGGGCGAGACATTGACGGAAGTGATACGTTATGCAGACGCAACTGATGGAGAGGTCCACGACACTGAACACGGTAAAGTCACCATTGTAATTAGCAAGCAATGATGTTTTAAGCTAAACCTTTTAGAGGGATGATGGTTTTCGCATGGTGATTGCAATTGTCTAGCAAACATCCTTTGCCATACAGACTAGGCCTACCTGCTTGGGCCTTTGAAGGATGGCAGTCCAAATATTTTGATGCTACACCCTCTCGTCTTGCAAGCTATGCCAGTGTCTTCAATTCGGTAGAGGGCAACACCACTTTTTATCAAATCCCAAGTGAAAAGAGTATACAAGAATGGAATGCTGCGCTGCAGCATAAAGATTTTAAAATATGCTTTAAACTTCCTAAAGAAGTCACACATACTCAAGTGCCAGACTGGGATGTGCTCGATACATTTTTAGACCGAATCAGCCCGTTGAAGTCTTATTTAGGCCCACTATTATTGGTCTTCCCAGCCAAAATCGGTTCTGATCAGGTTAAGTTTATTGATGCTATTCTCGCCCGCATACCCGGTTCATTTCGAGTTGTTGTCGAGGTAAGGAACCTCGGCTTTTTTGTTAAACAAAACAAACTAACACCAATCCTCGATAAATATGGCTTTCATCGCGTTGTGTTAGACAGTCGTCCTCTTTATTGCGGCGATTTGCAGCATCCGGATGTGGTGCGTGCAAGACATGAGAAACCCAACGTACCAGTGGCGACCAAACCGTATAATGGACTTGCCTATATACGATTAGTGATGCATCCCAATAATGCACTAAATAGTGATTTTATTGAGCAATGGGCAAGTATTGTGGCAGGCTATCTAAAAAATGATGTTGAAACCTATATGAGTATTCATTGTCCTAACAACCTCTATTGCCCAGAATATGCCTCGCAGTTTCATACGGCGCTCCAACGCGCTATGGTTAGCAATAATACGGGCGTTAAGAAGATACCGGATTTGCCCCTCTTCCCCACGCCGCAACAATCGAGTTTGTTTTAGGTAATTTCGAAGCAAATCTCCATAAACTGATTGTGATAATCGGACCTGCTTTTACTTGCTTCAAAATACATTTGTTAGTCTTCATCCGCCACAATCATTGAAACACGCTCGCGCAACTTTGGCAGTACATCTTTCTCGAACCAAGGATTCTTGCGCAACCAGATATTATTCCGGGGTGAAGGATGAGGTAAAGCAACCAGCTGAGGCCAATTATCTCGCCACGCTTTGACTGCACCAGTGACCGTTTGATTAGAATTGGGCAAATGATATGCAAGCGCATATTGTCCAATGACAAGTGTAAGTTTTAAATTGGTGAGTTGGCCTAACAGTTGTTCTCGCCAAGCTGGCGCGCACTCTTTACGGGGCGGTAAATCGCCTGATTTTCCAGTGCCCGGATAGCAGAAACCCATAGGAAGAATGGCAACATTTTTGGGATTGTAAAATACATCTGAGGTCAGCCCAAGCCAATCGCGCAGCCTGTCACCGCTTGCATCCTGAAACGGCACGCCCGAGTCATGCGCTCTCCTGCCAGGCGCCTGTCCCGCAACTAGAATGCGTGCACGTGGATGAAACTGCAAAACAGGACGCGGGCTGTTTGGTAAAAGGCCTTCGCAGATCCTGCAATTGTGTACATTTTTTAGTAAGGATGAAATAGCACTCATACCCGGCTTGGTTCCATCTCTATTTTGGCTTCCTACCCACATAAAACACAAGAGTTAATAATATTGACATAAAAAAATGAGTATAAAAACTAGAAACATAGGGATCGTTCGAAAGCGTCGAAGCTAGATTCCAAATACCCATATCCATCAGAAACACAACTATTCCTCCGCCTAGCTTATGTTCAAATCGAAACTGTTGGAAGTCTCTCGAAAACTGTTGATACCTTTTTTTGAGTTCCATTTTTTACCTCAACTTACCAACATCTTAATTTCCGGCAACATCGGCTCGAAGCATTCTGATTTAACTTCGAGCATTTATTTGATGGGCTCATAAACAAACCTGAGAACCCTTTCCGAGCTGGTCTCTAAATCTACTATTGAATCAAGTCTTGCGCCAACAGATTCAATAAGTCTTATTGAAGCAATGTTGCTTTGGTAACAATGGATATGAATGTCAGAAATGCCAATTGCTATTGCTTTTTCAATCGTCAATGATAGTAACCTTTTGCCGACGCCCTGCCCTCTGTAACTAGGTCTTACACCCAACCCAAAATGACCGCCAGCATGTTTCAACGCGTCGTTCAATGTATGCCGTAAATGAGAACAGCCAATTATTTCATTACCTTCAACAAGCCAGTACGTTGTGTTTTGTACAAGATGCTTTGAAAGGTTCAAACCATTTGAATAATCGTCTAACAATTTGATGAAAGCAGAGAAATCGGAATAATCCAAATCCATTGGGTACGGATAGCGCTCTTCTCTGCCTAACTCGTCGATGTAGTGGATGTAACTGTTTTCAAATTCAACCGACGGTTTGACTAGCATTGTGTTCCCAGAAGCATCTTATGCTCGATTAATGAGCGCTAAAAAGCACAATAAACTGTTTGTTATATGCTTGTTTACAAGAGCTTATTTTAGTGTTCATTCGGTTCATTGCCTAAGTGTCTGATTGGGATACCAGTTTCGGTTCGTGGCACCTTAAATCTTTTGTTGCGTTTTTGCCAGTCGGGCTTGATAACTAAAAAGTAATAAACGAAATAACCTAGCCATGAAATAAAAAAGGACATTAAGAACCAAATGAGTTTGTGAGAGCCATTGGCTTTTCGCGAAAGAAGGGCCAAAAGCCAAGGCAAGACGTTGAACACAAACCCAAACAATAGAATTATTATAATCATAGATAAACTCATATTATTCCTTTAAATTTAATCCATACTCTATGCACGCTTCATTCTATTGGTTATTTTATTAGTCTTCAATAAAACCAGTGACCTGTTGGATAACAATATATTGCGTGTCAGATTTGCAGCAACTAATTAATTTAATCAGATGTAATCAAGCAAAATCAGCACCCTAAAAAAATGCCGTGAAAATAGAGAATCCAAAAAAAGCAACGGCAAAAAAATTGAAGAGACGGCGTATGTTCAACATCGACAGAGGTTTAAGAGATGTTTCAAAGCTCAGCACTACCTAGATGAGCATAAAAAAACGCGTCTAGTTCTCTGAAAAAACTGTGTCGATTTTCTTGAACTGAAAGATAGTGATCACCGTGTTCGAATTCGACATACGTAACACTCTTATCGTGTTTTTCAAGCTCATCTACAAAATCTCGTGATTGCTTAACACGCACAACCGCATCATCAATACCGTGCATGACAAGAAGTGGTGTTTTTATCTTTTTCACATGTTCGATAGGAGAGCGTTCTTTAAGATCTTGCCTCTGTTTACCAATTTGGGCATCGGCGATCAGTTCTCCAAATGCAGACCTTCTTTGCCGATTTCGCAGTTGCCTAAGGTCGCTAATGCCCGCAAAGCTAACGGCGCAGGTAAACAAGTCCGGTGTTTTTACCGTTGCCATTTTGGCAGCATAACCACCATAGGAAGCACCAAATATGCAAATCCTATCCTTATCAGCTATTCCTTTTTCAAAAAGATAGTGTGCCGCATCGGTTAAATCGTCTTGCATTTCCAACCCCCAGCGTCCCATTTGAGCTTTTGCAAACTCATAGCCGAATCCCGTTGACCCTCGAAAGTTTGGTCGCAAAACCGCGTATCCTTTGCTCACTAAATAAGCTACCCATGGATTGAACCCGCGATAATCTCTCGCTCCCGGCCCGCCATGTGGATGGATAATAGTCGGATAAGGCGCTTCACCTATTAGGGGAAGTGTGAGATAACCTTGAATTTCAACACCATCCCTTGCCTCGTAGGTGATAGATTGATGCTCGGGCAACTCCATGTTCTGCACTTCTGGATATTGCTCAAATAACTCTTGCAAGGTTCTCTTGTTTCGGTCACCAAAGTAAAAAACACCGGGTGAACTATCTGATTCACTCACCATGATATAGTAATTGCCGTCATGACTTTTGCTGACAAGGTGGTTGTTTTTTTCTGGTATTGCCTTTTCTAACGACCTATGAAAGGCGTAGTGCTTTTCATCAAAATAGAATCGACCAAAGGGGGAATAAATGTCGTGGATCCCTATAACTTCTTGTGTTTCCCTTGAATATATTAGGCGGCCGCTGACATCATAGCCCTCGTGTTTGAGAAGTTGCGTAGACGTCCGTGATTGCATGTCCATTTTATACAAGGCCCGGTAATTACCATCATATTTAAGGTAATACAAGGTTTGTGGATCCTTATCAAACCCTAGGACTCTCAACGGTTTGTCTTGAAATAAAGTGTATTGGAAGAGTTTTTCTAGATCATCATCCTCATCATCGCGGTACCAAATAGTTGTCAGACCATCGTTTTGATTTTGCGTTAAACCAATTCTGATATTACCTTGGCTATCTGCTATCCAATGCACAATACCTAGTTTGCCGCGCTCAAACAGTTTCGCTTTTCCCGTATGTACATTCACGCGATAGACGTTTACCTTTCTTTCATTCTTTAAATCAGCTTGCATTAAAATATGGTCAGGATCCTGTGATAATCGGTGGACAACCCTGTCTTGAATATGATTTGAAGACTTTGAAAGTTGCTTGCGCAACAGGGGCTTAAGTTCATTTTTTTCTGCAGAAGTATCGACGCTGAACAGTTTGGTTCTATAGTACCGAACGCCCCTGCGTTTGGATGCATATCTAACGCTTACCAAGAGGATGTCATTCGTTTTCCAATCATACCAATTGATTTTTATGTCGCGATTATCTGACTGAAATAAAAGAGTTCTTATCCCAGTTTCAACATTGAAGAAAGACAGGATTGACTTCTCATGTTTCATTACATTCTCGACAAACGCCATTCGATTGCCGTTCGGAGACAGTTTTACATTTTGATACGCCGGTAAGCGACTAAACTTTTCTGTATGGCTTTCTGAAGCAAGCGAGCCGTAAGTAAAGCACAATAAGCTCACCAAAATAATAACAGTAGCGTTTATTTTCATATCCATATCTGGGTGCTTATTAAGAGACAACAGTATTCAAAAGAGTCCGAAGAAGAGTAAAGAGTTCTAGTAAAACTTGCAACTCGCATAGGTTCGATTTAATGACAGTATTATTTCTCGCTTTGTTCCTTAGACCTGTAGACATCGCACATAGACAAAATGTAGTCGATCAGCAATCTGTTGCGGCGTGTTTTTTGAGAACGCTGTTGAAAGTAGAGGTACAAGGGAGGATAACGCTTCCAAAAATTCTCTAGAATAGGAACTAACTTACCTCTATCGATACACGCGCGAGCATTTGACTCAGCTATTCGGCCTATACCCAATCCCTCCAGCGTTGCAGATAATGCCAAATCGGTATCATTAACGACAATGGCCGGATTTGTTGGCACTGTTATTTCTTGTTTACTTTGCACCAGAATTAACGGTGCGATTTGATTAGAAGCAATAAAACGGTATTGAATAAACTTATGATGTTGTAGCGATTCAACGGTGGTTGGACGACCATGTTTTTGAAGGTAATCTGGTGTTGCAACAAGCGCCTCTGTCAATTGATTTGTAAGTTGCTTTGCGACCATGCCTAACGACACTTTATCGCCAAACCTTATGCCCATGTCGTACTCATCCTTTACGATATCTACAAGACCGTCTGACAATGATATCTCTAGTGTTATCAGTGGATATTCTGCACAAAAGTTTGCGTATATCGGCGCGATAAGCCAGTGAAAAGCAAACCTTGGCATGGTGATTCTAATTGGTCCTTGTGGTTGCATGCTATCAGATTTGATTTCTTCCATCGTATCGGCAAGTACATTCATCGGATCTGAAATTTGTGAGAGTAACCGCCTACCAGCATCGGTCAATTCAATACGTCTGGTTGTCCGTCGAAATAGTGATTGTCCTACCTGCGATTCCAATAACTTTAGTGCATGACTGACAGATGGAGACGACATTGTCAGTTTTCGTGCGGCACCGCTGATACTCTTTTGTTCGGCAATAGCGCTAAATACCGTTAATTGGTTAAAAGTACTTCCATTTATAGTCATGACAAGTGTATCTCTACTACATACAAATCAGCTTTTATTATTAGTTTATAACTAATAATTTATTAAAAATAAAGCTTCTTATTTTTAACAATAAGTTTCTCTACTATAAGAAGTGTCAGTTAACACAATGGAGAAATTTATGAGCAACGTATTGGTTATTTCAGGTCACCCGAATTTAGATTCATCATATACAAATAAAGTGATTCTGCGTGAGTTAGAAGATCGTATTACGAATATCGAAACGCGTTATCTCGATGCATTATATCCAGACTACAATATAGATATTGATGCTGAGCAAAAAGCACTGATAAATGCAGATATTGTTATCTTGCAATTCCCTTTTTACTGGTATTCAGTGCCTGCATTGCTAAAAAAGTGGATTGATGACGTATTTTCCTATGGCTTTGCATTTGGCTCAGATGGAGACAATTTAAAAGATAAGGAATTAATCCTGTCTTTCACTGTCGGAGGTGCCGAGGAATCATATGATCCGCTAGGATATAATCACTTCACTATTGCGCAGTTTCTAACACCGCTTCAACAAACAGCCTATCTCGCAGGAATGATTTATCACAAGCCTATTTACACGCATTCGATGGTGTTTATTCCGGAAGTTTATAACACCCAAGAACAGGTTGAGACTCGTGCGTTAGAGCATGCGGATAAACTGGTAACAAAAATCAATGCGCTTTCCAATTCTGATGAATCAGTTATCAAAAAGTTTGTGACGAATTGGTATCAACAATTCGATCATCTAAAGGAAGATAATTCTTTCTTTTTGAACCACCTTAACCCCTCTACAGTCATCCAACTTCCAGATCAGCGTTTCGAGGGAAAAACCGGTTTCAATCAATGGTATCAAACATTGCGTTCAGAATTTAAGCCCGGTGGCGATCACCGGATAGAGCAATTATCTGTAAGTCATGATGGTGATACGCATAATGTAAATGTCAGAGTGCGTTACATCAGTGAGACGATTAAGGATGAAGCCGTTGATTTACTTGCAAACTTGAAGTGGAAAGTGAAGGTCGACGAACAAAAGCATGTCACGATTGAGCATTATAAGGTCGAATTGGCTGCTTAATTTGGAACGAGAGACATATTCCACGATTATTAGTTTGAGTAACGATAAATGATTTGCCCATACATGAAGTATGGGCCGCGTTCACATTTGGCTACCAGGTAACGCTACAACGTAGATTAATTCAAAGCAAAACTATTCACTGTTTCCATTAACACATCTTTGTTCTGTTCAAAACTTGCTTGTGTGTCAGTCGCGGTAATCAGATACACAAGGCCCTCTGCCTTCACAGCACGCGCATACCAGCGCAGAGAAAGCCCTTGGAAATCGCCCTCGTATTCCAAGACCAACTCATCTTCATTTTGTGCTTCCGATAATACCATCCAACCGACTTGCGTAAATTGCGCTTTTGTTAACGTTAAATAAGCATCCAAAGTTCCACCGTATGGTTGAATTTGCACACTTATGTTCGCAGCAAATCCGCTGACTGGCGGTAGAAACATCTGTAGTGGGGTGACACCAAGTTGATTAGGTGGCGAATCCAGAGCGTCAATTGAGAACCCGGCTTTTGGAAACTTCAGGGTTTCGGCATTTACCACAGACGCCATAATTGTGCATAAAAGTGCGATTACCTTAAAGATTTTCATAATTTTCCTTATATTGATCGTTATCTTTGGAATGTTTATTTATATTTTTGTCGCTTCATGAAGAAGTATTTATCTCAATAGTAGAATACATGTTTTCGGACAATATGACAGAAAACACCTCTATTCTTAACACGGTCAGTCTAGGGCCCCAAAGATCGTTTTTGGATGAAGTTGTAAACGCTTCGTTATTGACGTAAACATTAACTCTATCATTCACAATAAAGTTAACATTTATTTAAAACATACATGTTAATTATGCCTAGTATAAGCCATTAGTCGCATGCTCTCTATTGACGACTACCGAACCCTTCGCGGTATGATGCGCTGCAATAATTCGCCTTTTATGCGGTATTTCATTAGCGTTACCTCAATCGATTTAAAACCTTAAATATATGATTTAATTTATATTAATCACTCTACAGCTAGTAGTTGATGTGCAGTGGCAAAACAGCTTTTGGTTGCCACTACATTAGATCATGGGATTGGAGATTGATTGTGTAAGAGCATCAAATCGCACAAAAACAATGAATTCATAATATGAATGCGGAGCGCATCAAATGTTCATCAAGCAGTATATAACAGCTGTCTTTTTCATTTTACTCATCATCATAAGTCCTAACGTATATGCGGCAGCTGCAGGTAGTCTTGATATTACAATGTCTATGACCAGCATTGCGTGTATAGTGATTTTTGTCTTTGCCTATGTGCTGGTTATTTTCGAAGAACAGCTTCACTTGGCCAAATCAAAGCCGGTACTAGTAGCTGCAGGTATCATTTGGACGTTAATAGCATGGCAGTATTCAAGTGTGGATATGTCAGAACAAACCGTTGAAGCATTTCGACATGCGCTGCTTGAATTTGCTGAATTAATGCTCTTTTTGCTTGTTGCAATGACCTATATAAACGCACTAGAAGAACGCAGATTATTTGATGGCTTACGCGAATGGATGGTACGAAAAGGGTTTAGCTACAAGCAACTTTTTTGGATCAGCGGCGTACTGGCCTTTTTTATTTCGCCAATTGCAGACAACTTAACTACCGCACTTTTGCTATGTGCAGTGGTGATGAAGGTCGCTGATGGTGACAAGAAATTTATTGCGATGAGCTGCGTCAACATCGTGGTTGCTGCCAACGCGGGTGGCGCTTTTAGCCCGTTTGGTGATATCACCACCCTAATGGTATGGCAGGCAAACGTTGTTGAATTTACAGAATTTTTTGCGCTATTTATTCCATCGCTAGTGAGTTACATCATTCCTGCTGTTGTCATGGCGTTTTTTATCGAAAACAAAAAACCAAACAATATTGGAGAAGATGTGGAACTCAAGCGCGGTGCACTGAGGATCTTGTGTTTATTTCTTCTTACGATTGCGACTGCCGTTGCATTAAAAACTGCATTTGGGCTTCCCCCTGTTCTGGGTATGATGTTGGGCTTGGGGTATTTACAGTTTTTTGGCTATTTCCTGTGCCGAACACTGCCTGGTTCGCTGGCACGGAAACGCGCTCTAGCTGAGCAAGCTGGCGATATGGAAAAGTTAGAGCGCCTAGGCTCTGTTGTTCCTTTTGACGTGTTTAGCCGCGTTAGTCGCGCAGAATGGGACACCCTACTCTTTTTCTATGGCGTCGTTATGTGTGTTGGTGGACTTGGGTTTATTGGTTATTTATCAATTATGTCTGATGTGTTGTACAACGGCTGGAACCCAACGGCGGCCAACATCACCTTGGGAGTTCTTTCTGCGATTATCGACAACATACCGGTAATGTTCGCGGTATTAACCATGATGCCGGATATGTCACATGGTCAGTGGCTGTTAATTACTCTAACCGCTGGCATCGGCGGTAGTTTGCTATCAATAGGCTCCGCAGCCGGAGTCGCGTTGATGGGTCAAGCTAGAGGATATTATACCTTCATGGGTCACTTAAAATGGGCCCCTATCATTGCACTTGGTTATGCCGCTGGCGTGGCAACGCACTTGTTTGTTAATGCGAGTTTATTCTGAGAATTTTCTAAATATCAACGAGATTGCGATTTTC
>DDLV01000108.1 GCA_002340325.1 Glaciecola sp. UBA2563
AATCCGTTTAATACGCGTCCACGGCAAAAAGCCGAAAGTCAAAGTAAGACGTGCCCAGATAGCTCAGTTGGTAGAGCAGAGGACTGAAAATCCTCGTGTCCCTGGTTCGATCCCGGGTCTGGGCACCATTTTTTATCCGCATTTTCAAAACGCAACGCACTTCTAAATGGCAAAGCAATATATAGCTTGTCACCCGAGTATCGTTTCTGCAGTTTATCTTACCGGCACTACCGCAAGCTTACGCTGCGAAAGATTTTAGCGTCCTACTTTGCCGAAGCAATCACCTGTGTTTCCAAAGGCGTAAACGTCATTGTAGATTTGCTAACTTCTTCGGCATTGAAGTAATTGTTTACTTCCGAAATCTCGATATACACTGGCATACCTGATTCTCGATCGAAGTGTTTTTCGCCTGTTCGCATGAGTTTTACACGGTTGACTTTATCCATTGCGTTTGCAAATTGTTCTTCCGTTACCTGCGATTGTTGTTGAGACATATAGTCAGCCATTGCTGATTTTATTTTTGTGAGTTGTGCGTCTGAGTAAGACTCGATGAAACTTAATTTAACAGGCTCGTCTTTTTGATCCGGATTTAGCATGGTTAACCGGGTTGCCAATTCGAAAAAGTTATCAAAGCCTTCAACATAGTTTGTGTAGTCAATTACCGAATCTGTATCGACGAGCAGATCAGAACCGACGAATCTAAATGCATCGCGGTAGTCAGATAAAATCGTTGCAAGGAATGCATTCTTATCGGGTTTTATTAATGATTCAAAAATAGCATCTAGCGTTGAGTGCATCACCGTTTCTGGGTCTTTAAAGTTGTCTTTGTAGAGTTGTTGAACTTCTTCAGAAGAGCGAACCTGCATCATTACGTGTTGAACTTTTTTAGAAAACGCATGAGCATCAACAATATCGATGGGATAACCAGATGTATCACTGAAAATATGCAGATCAAGCGCCGCAGCTGATTCTAGGAATGTTTTCATAAGTGTGCTTAGGGCAAGCGATTGATTTTCAGTGAACCCTTGAATTTTGAATTCAGATTTGTTGACTTTGGTAAAGCCTTGGTCTGAACGCCAGATTAGGTGTCCATCCTGCGTTCTTCCCTCAAGCGTCAACAGGGCAGAAGACTCTAGATCTACGTTGAAATCACCTGACGAGAATACATACGATGAGTCAATTCTAAACTGAGAGCCAATGGGCAAGCTCAAAGGATAAGCCATCATGCGTAGATCGTTGCTCGAATTGGTATCTGGTTTGTTTTCTTGCGCAAACGCAAAGGATGATAATAAAGCGATAAAGAAAGAAAAACTGACGAGTGCGGGAAAGCGTTTGATATTCATAGAAATGCCCCATTTGTTGCAGAGGTTTGACTGCCAGGCCAACAAATCGGAGCGATTACCTAATTTGCGTTGAACAAAAAAAGAAATGTCTCCAACCCAATGCACACTAAGATACAAATTAAGTCAGCCATCAACTTATAACTATGTATCGACACTTGGATATAACATTTAAGTCTGATATCGACCTTTCGCTAATAAACGCTTGATCAACAGGTTCTGTAAAACCCCACTCTCGTTATCAATGCGTTTTGGAGATGTGACTAGAGACTTCGCGATGGGTATGGAGGTAAACGAACCTTAAAAATTATACGCATATGCAAAATTTAAAAAATCTAACCCTGGATTTTTTGAATTTAGGCCACCATTGCTATAGTGCATGTATCTTACGGAAACTGATTGCGCTAGATTATCGCCAAACGCTAAGGTTAAGCCAATGCGGTCCTCGAATTGATAATGTGAACCCACGTCTTTACCTGCAAATTGCGTATCTTCCAATAGTGAAACACCTATCCCAAATTCCCATTTAAGCGGGTAAATGCCTTTTATGTGATGAAACGTCTTACCTACGACTGGACTAAGTGCAATCGCATAGTTCACCTCATGTGAGTTTTCGCTGCCATATTCCCAAAAATTTACGCTCATTTCCCAATAAACATCTAACGTGTCAAAGTAGGGAACGTTATGCCATTGATGTTGATGCGGTCGATATGCCAGCCTTACGCCGCTGATATCATCACTTCCAATCAAAAAATCAACAGCTATTGCCTGCGTGCGACTATTGCTCGATATTGCTTCTGCATCAACTGGCATCAGCTGGAAGATGGTGAATACAATTGCCGCGAATGCGGCCTTCTTTATACGGATTAACATAATTCTCTCCTATTTGTGCTTGCTGAATAAATAGGGCAGAAATACTTTAATTAAATTGACAAAAATCGATGTAATTAATCGAAAAAATTCAAACTTTTAGGTGAAATTTTTTTGCGATTGGCCATTTGGTCATAGAACTGATTACGAAGAATCACTCGCTAGTATGATCTTTACCAGCATGTTCAACTTGGCGATAGAACTGTCCGTTTTGAATAAAGTACGCGCTTTGTTGTAGGACGTAGCGATTTGATCGCATGAGATAGTGTTTGAGCGGCACGGTAATAAAGTCCTGCATCGCATCAAGTCTGGCGCTTTCCACTGAAACAACGCCATCATCGGGTCCAGGTAAAATCGAATCAGTAATAAGATTGTTGTTGCCATCTCCGGCAATTATACCAAGCTCAAAATCGACAGGGTCCAATTGATTCACCCAACTGGTTTTTTTCGCGCTTAATTGAATCGTTGCTGGACTAGGTTCAGCAAAAGGCAATCCGCTTGTCGAATCAACTATTTCACTCCCTCTATTGGGAGGCGCCAACATCACAACTCGACCGGGTTTTTTGTCGTCATTAATCTGAAAATAATATCTCACCAAAATACCGCCCATTGAATGTGTGACGAAATGCGGTGGAGATTGCGCATTGTCAATCACATCATCGATCTGCGGCGCAAGATAGTCTGTCACTAGTGTAGGAATATCAAATTTGGTTGATGGGTAGCTAACGTTAACAACCGTATAACCGAGCTTTCGGTAATAGCGTTCAACAGGTCTCATTGCACTGCTGTCTCGCCAAAGGCCATGAAGCAGAATGACCGTGCCATCTCCGTCATTAACAAGATTGTTGGCAAGTTCCTCTATTGGCCTAGATTTGCTTTGGCAAGAAAATATGAACGCTAAACTAAAAAAAACAAATATCGCTTTTATCAAAAAAATATCCTATATGCGTGTAATGTTATTTAGTTATACATTTACCCGTTCAGTTCCGCACTGAAATAAAATATTACAAAAACGTAATACCGAATAACGCCGCTCAACTATTTATCTCTTAAAATTTGTGAAATAGATTGTCAATAAACAGTCAAAAATCATTCACGTAAACGTCATGATTGCACTTTACTCTACACTCCCGAGTTAGTCACAACTTGGGGCAATTTCATAATCATGAATAACACCAACAATACCTGCGCAAAAAAGTACTACAACAGCGTGTTTATATCGGACATCCATTTGGGTAGTTTGGATTGCAAAGCGGATTATTTGCTTCAGTTTCTAAACAGTTTTCATTGCGAAAAGCTATATTTGGTAGGAGACATCGTCGATATGTGGGCCATGAGTAAACAGTTTAGATGGCCAGCCAAACACAACGACATCATGCACAAAATTTTTCAAATAAGTCAAACAGATACCCAGGTATATTACCTACCAGGGAATCATGACGAACCGCTTCAAAAGTATACGGGTTTTGAGTTATCTCAAATAAAGATAAGACGTGAAATGGTGCATAAAACTCAAGATGGCAAACGTTATTTGGTGTTTCACGGAGACCAATGTGATGGAGATGTAACACTTGGAAAGTTTGAATCCTGGATTGGGGATAAAGGCTATGATTTTTTGCTAATGCTAAATCGTTGGTATCACCTTTATAAACAAAAAACGAATAAAGAATACTGGTCTCTCGCAGGTTACATTAAGTCCAAAATAAAGGGGGCAAATGCCGCAATTGAGAGGTATAAAAAGGCCTCTGCGAAACATGCAAAGCAGCGCGGATTGGACGGTGTTATTTGTGGGCATATCCATCACCCGGAGTCTTGTGTTATCGACGGCATTGAATACCATAATGATGGTGATTGGGTCGAGAATTGCTCCGCATTGGTGGAAGATATATCTGGCAGTCTGCAACTGGTTCGTTTTGACGAAATGACCTCAATATCGACAGATATTTCAACAAAAATACCTGCACGCGCCGCTTAATAATAGCGGCGTCTTTATTTCTCTATTGCGTGATTCAATTTCAACAAAGGTCGCGCAATAGTTTGAATTTCTAAACATTTTAAAATACTGTTATGTTATTCTTTAGTTGTTTTTCTCAAATCGAATTGGTCAATGTTCAAAGATATAGTGCACAAAACTGTTGCGCTGTCCGTGATTTTCTTCCCTTTTCTTCTGTTTGCACAATCTCCCCTCGAGATACCCTCGCTTGATAATGAAGTGATTGTCGACGGAGAATTTGCACTTGATGAATGGGAAGGTGCAGGTGCAACAAAACTCTCATATGTCACAAGACCCTATGAAAACGCTCAAGCGCCAGTAGAAACAATTGTTCATTATTTCACCGATATAGATACACTTTATGTTGTATTCATTGCAAAAGACCCCGAAGTCGACCAAATAAGAGCGTTCCTACGTGATAGGGATAGAAATTTTTCAGATGATCTCGTCGGGATAAAACTCGATCCCTATAACGACGGTCGGCTAGCCTATCAGTTTTTTGTAAATCCACTTGGTGTGCAAGCTGATGTTATCGAAAATGAAATGAATCGCTCTGAAAGTGAAAGCTGGAATGGGATTTGGGAATCTGCAGGCCAAATTAACGATCAAGGGTATGTCGTTGAGATGGCTATCCCATTGAGACTGATGAATTTTGTCGAATCTGAAGGCAAGAAAACTTGGGGTATTGAGTTTGTTAGATTCTATCCAAGAAAAGACAATTTTCGTATCAGCCACGTCACCTTTGATCGCGATAATTCGTGTAACTTGTGTCAGATGGGTGAAATTTCGGGATTTGAAAATGCAAGGCAAAGCGAAAACTTATCCGTTGTGCCGACGTTGGTTATTGGAAGTTCAAGAACAAGAGACCCCGAAGCAAACAGTGATTGGGAATACGATTCGAATGTAGAGCCTGGATTGGATGTCAATTGGGGAATAACACCTGAGCTAACGTTAACGGGCACGCTTAATCCGGATTTCTCGCAGGTAGAGTCGGATGTAGCACAGCTTTCAATTAACGATACCTTTGCGCTATTTTTTCCTGAGCGCAGACCATTTTTCGTTGAAAATGCGGACTATTTTTCAACAGTGCAAAACTTAGTCTACACCCGGAACATTGGCGCGCCAGACTATGGTGCTAAAATAACGGGAAGACTGGATAACCATTCCATCGGCGCTTTTATCGCCAATGATGAAAGCACGACGTTTCTATTGCCAGGTAATTTGGGTTCCAGTGTCGCAAGCCTAGATGAGGAATCTATAAACCTTGCTGCCCGTTATCGCTTTGATTATTCGAATGCACTATCACTTGGAACGCTCGCCACTGTGCGCGAATCTGATTCTTACCACAACTACCTTTTAAGCGGCGATATCCGTTATTTGATCTCCTCTACCGATACATTGCGCATGCAATATATTGTGTCAGAAACGGAATATCCGGAGAATTTTTTCTCAGAGTTTTGCGATGACGCATGCGACCGAATTGATAACATCAATGAGCAAACATTACGCGCTGCAAAGAATGGCCCATTCACAGGATATTCTTACCGCATCATCTATGATCGCACGACACGAGATTACTTTTTGCGATTGAGACAAAACTTTGATAGCGAGGATTTTAGGGCAGACCTAGGATTTGTTAATTCTATTGATAGAGAATTTTCGCTTATCGGTGCTGGCTACCGGTGGTGGAATGACGATAGTTGGTGGAACAGAATTACCGTTTACACTGACTTTGACATAACTAAAAATAGCAATGGCGAACTCATCGAACGTGAAGGTCAAATAGAGTTTAGCATTCAGGGCGATCTACAAAGCTATTTTGAGACTGGATATGTCGAACGAACGCGAGTAGGGCTGCGACAGAGTGACTTACTTGGTGGATTTATTGCTGATCCGGAATTCGTTTTTTCAGATTTATCCGACGAAGACTTGTCTTCATTAATTTCGATTGACAACAGGACAAGTCAGTTTACGGAAAAAAGTCTCTATACCTTTTTTGAAATGAGGCCAACGGCAAATATCGAATTTTATGCATTTGTAAGAATTGGCGATCGAATCGACTTTGCGAACAATCGCTTAGGTGATGAGCTTCGAAGCGAACTCGGATTTGAATTAAATCTTGGCAGGCACTTCACATTCACGCTGGATCATGAATACAATTCTCTTGATGCAGACGGACAGCCACTTTTTGATGCGAATTTGTACGACGCTAGGCTTACCTATCAGTTCGATCCCAGACAATTTGTCAGGCTTGTTATATCGTATTCAGAAATTGATAGAAATCCTGATAACTATCTATTTAGTGATGTCGATAGGAATAGCAAGAATTTAGGCTTACAGTTTTTGTATTCATACAAGGTCAATCCGTTGACAAAGTTTTTTGTCGGGTATTCACAAGGTGGATTTGATAACGACAATCTTTCAGCATTGACGACGAGTAACCAATCAGTGTTTTTAAAATTCAGCTACGCTTGGATGCCGTTTTAAACTCTCAAAGAAACTTTGCGTAATCATTGACTAATTGATGTATAAGCTCTTTGGTGTCTTTGTCCTCAATATAGCTAAAGTCCGCAAAATCAAAACCAGGCGCTACGCTGCAACCCAGCAATGTATATTCACCAGTGCTTTCTGCGGCTTGATAATGGCCGGCATTAACTACGTGGTAATAATGAG
Organism: Glaciecola sp. UBA2563; assembly: GCA_002340325.1. Taxonomy (GTDB): domain Bacteria; phylum Pseudomonadota; class Gammaproteobacteria; order Enterobacterales; family Alteromonadaceae; genus Glaciecola. The sequence goes on from DDLV01000108.1 coordinate 6,877, forward strand.
TATTTTCGCCCAACTGTATATCCTCAATATTGCCGTTATCAAATGTCAACAATCGCAAAGGAGAACCTTCATATAAATTCCAAATTTCATCGTGTAATACACGATGCCATCTGCTGATTTGACCGGCAGTTAAGAGAAAATATATATGCGTCATCGCTGGTCGGGTTTGAAGTACAGTTGGTGACTTGACCGAATGCTCTGAACGAAACTGCTCGCTATAGAATCCACCCTCTGGATGCGCAATGAGGCCGTATTTGTTGATCAAATGCGCGATTTTCTGACTTGTCATTTCCTTACCTTTATAAGTCCATCAAGAATGTTTAATCGGTTTGCATGCTGTGGAATGCCTTATGAGTGCGGCAAATAACGCAAACAATGCAAAAACTAGTTATTAACGTGGTGTATACAGCATTTAGGTCTTGTGGGTAAAGGCGCTTTTCTATATACTCGCGCACCTTGCAGTCAACACCACGTTCCTTGCCTTCATAACAGTAGACTGCTCTGTTCGAGGCTTCAACCGTAGGGAGCAGAAATGCGTCATTACGAAATTGTATTTATGGTTCACCCAGATCAGAGTGAACAAGTGCCCGGTATGATTGAAAAATACAAGGGTATCCTAGAGCAAGACGGCGGCACTATCCATCGTCTAGAAGACTGGGGACGCCGTCAATTGGCATACCCAATCGAAAAACTTCACAAAGCCCATTATGTTCTTATCAATGTAGAAGCAACCGCTGAAGCCGTTGAAGAGCTAGAAACAGCTTTTCGTTTCAACGATATAGTCCTTCGTAACCTCGTTATGCGAACTAAGTCTTCGGTAACCGAGCCATCTCCAATGGCAAAAGAAGAGCGTCGCGAAGAAAGAAAAGAGCGACCGGCGCCAGCTCCAAAACCGGAAGCTAAAGAAAAAGAAGGAGAGTCATAATGGCCCGTTATTTTAGACGTCGTAAATTCTGTCGTTTTTCCGCAGAAGGTATCCAGGAAATCGACTATAAGGACATCGCATTGTTGAAAAACTATATCACTGAAAGTGGCAAAATTGTGCCTAGCCGTATTACTGGCACCAGTGCAAAGTACCAACGTCAATTGTCAACGGCTATAAAACGCGCTCGTTTCTTAGCGTTGTTGCCTTATACTGACTCTCATTCTTAAGAAAGCGGTAGGTTAATAATGGACATCATTTTATTAGACAAAATTGCTAACCTTGGTGGCTTAGGTGATCAAGTATCAGTGAAATCAGGTTATGCGCGTAACTTTCTGTTTCCTAAAGGCAAAGCAGTGCCTGCTACAAAGGAAAATGTTGAAAAGTTTGAACAGCGTCGAGCAGAACTTGAAGCTAAAATTGCAGATGCTTTGGCTGCGGCTGAAGCGAAAGCTGAGCAAATCAATGCATTAGATGACATCACAATTGCTGCGCCTGCAGGTGATGAAGGTAAACTTTTTGGCTCAGTTGGAACACGCGATATTGCTGAAGCTATTACTGCGGCAGGTGTTGAAGTCACCAAAGCTGAAGTAAAGCTACCTACAGGTACTTTGCGTGAAACAGGTGAATACGACATCGATATCCAAGTACACGGCGACGTTACTGCCGTAGTTAAACTTGTAATCATTGCAGAAGCGTAAATTCTATTAAGATTGTTAAAAAAGCAGGCATCGGCCTGCTTTTTTTATTAAGTAATACTGCATCGATCTTCGTTTGCATATTCATCGTCAAAGATATCTTCAATTGGCAGTTTAAATAATCGCGCAGCCTTAAATGCTAAGGGTAAACTTGGGTCAAACTTTCCTTTCTCTATTGCATTAATGGTCTGTCTCGACACATCTAGTGCATTTGCCAAATCCGCTTGTGTCCAATCTCTCTCAGCTCGAAGCACCTTAAGTCGATTTTTCACGAATACTTCCTAGCGCTGAGAAAAACACTGATGATGTAACTGATACCCATTACAAAAAGTATGTTTGCAGGTTGAGGGGTATATGCCAGGACGCCGGAAGGTTCCAGTAAGCCATACAATGAGCCGAATATCATTGTCACCCCTAGCGATATTCCCATCGCATTAAGGTGAATTTTTCGTTGTAATTCGTCCATATTATCCAGTAAGTTCTTGTTCACCAACAGCATTTTGATACCCAAGCCAACGTTTATAGCGATGACAACGTAGGTAACATAAATATTAAAATCCCATATAAGCTTCGGCCCAAACGCCAGTAGTGCTGTGCTCACTAACCAAGCGAACGTCCAGATGAATATCTGTTTGTTGCTCTTCTTTATTCTTTCGTTTAAATTGTTTGAATTGTCTAATGTTCTGTTCATAAAGTCCATAACCTTTGATTAAAAGTAAAGTTTTATTTACTTATTAACGGTAACCCTATAGCACTTGGATGTCAAGTGTGTTTTACATTAAAGTTAATTAGCGAGTGGTAATGAACACCTCCTGCTATCACGTCTAGATATTGACGCTCACTATTTTCCTGCCAAAAAACTGTCGCACAAATCTGGCAGCGAATCAGCGGCTTGTTAACGTTATTGTACAATTTTTGACAAACCATATTGCGTCTTCGATGTAGTAGAAGACGCATGCTGCAAGAAGCTAGAGGAAGTAAATTTTTAGCGAACTTAAAACGTGGCTCAGATGTTGCTGTGTCGATGAAAAGAGACAGAGATAAGTGATAAAAGGAAAGACATAAAGCGAAGGGACTGATAGCAGCATTTAATAACTGCGATTGCTTGTACATCAATCAATGCTGTAACGATGCGACAAGCAAAAAACCAATGATAATAAAAAACCTTTGACGTAATAGTTTTGGAGTAACTCGCTCAATATGTGTTTAAATTACGGTCCGCGTGGGCACCTAATGCACTCCTTGTGGGGTGTTGTGAATTATGCCTAGTAGTCGGCAAAACCAGAAAGCTAAACCTGCGATAAATTCTCGTCTCAATAAAGATTTGTGCGACCTCTCTGTATTTCCTTCGACATCGAAAAAAACTAATTCTATTCAAGATTCTATAGACAAACCTGAAAGCCTTTCTACTACGATAAAGGCGCTTCAACAACAAAACCTGCTTCTTAAGGAGATTCTGCATCTTCATGACGATGCTATTTTCGTAAAAAGTGCATCGGGTAAATTGCTTTACGCCAATCAAGCAACGCTAGATTTGTACCCGAGCAATGGCCCAACATCGCTAATTGGCGAAAACATAGATGCATTTTTTACTAAATCACAGGTCGACGCGTTTCGGCATTCTGATGAAATTGCAATGCAAAATGACCGTTCTGACCTGACTGAATCTATTAAATTGCCTGATGAGACCGAAGTCAAAGCTCGCGTTATTAAAAAGCGTATTGAGATTGAAAACGGAGAGCATGTTATTGCGTGTATTTCAAAAGACATCAGTGACAAGGAAGCGCTTATAGAGAATTTGCAACGTTCAAATGAAGATCTTGATAATTTTGCATATGCTGCCTCACATGATTTACGAGCACCCTTAAACGTGATTAAAACGTTAATGGGGTATGTGTTGGAAGATTGTGAAAACATTCTACCTCATGAAAGCAAGGATAATCTTGCATTGGCAATGAGCAGAACCCACAGGATGGAAAAGCTGCTAAACGATTTATTAGAGTACAGTCGAATAGGAAGAAGTCAGAAATTGCCAACCGCTTTCAACCTCCGTCAAAAAATTTTCGAGTGGCTTGATTTAATAGACTTACCGATGGGATTTGGCATTCAATGCGACGATGTAGATGTTTTTTTACCAGTAACTCCAGTTAACATTATCATGGTTAACTTAATAAACAATGCCATCAAACACCATGATTCTGCCAATGCCAATATTCAAATTAAGGTTAGATTGAACAAACTACATACGGTACTAGAGGTTCAAGATAACGGTCCGGGTATTCCTGATAAATTTAAACATAAGGTATTTGATTTGTTTCAAACGTTGAAATCGAGAGATGAAGTCGAGGCTTCTGGTATAGGGTTGAGCGTAGTCAAAAAAATTGTGCTGAACTACGGAGGAAAAATTGCGATTAAGGACAATACGCCTAGAGGCAGTCGATTTGTCATTCATTGGCCTACATATATGAGTAAATAATGATGGAAATGCGCAGACACTTAAGAGTATTGCTCGTAGACGATGATCAGGCGGACCGATTAATCATTAAAAGAACCTTGCGGAAACGTTCATCTGAAGTGGATATTGACGAGGCCACCTCAGTGATGGAAGGTCTGGCAATCCTGCAGACAAGAAGTTTCGATGTAATTATTCTTGACTACAAGATGCCTAAAGCCAACGGCATTGAAATGATCAAGGAGTTACGCAGCAGACCCGACCTCGGGCAGGTGGCCATTATAATGATGAGTTCTAGCGAAGAAGAAGACGTGGCTGTCGCTTGTATAGAGGCAGGCGCGCAAGATTTTATTCTTAAGTCAGACCTAGATAAACTCAACATACAGCGATCATTAATGCATGCGCAAAAACGTTTTGAATTAGAGCATAAACTTCACCAGAACTATCTAAATGTCAAACATCTGTCTGAAAAAGACCCATTAACGGGACTATCCAATCGTTACCATTTCAACCAAATTATGGACATGTTGATTAATCATGAAAGCCCAACGCGAAGTGACGTTGCGCTGGTCTTAATGGACTTGGATAATTTTAAGTATATAAACGACACAATGGGACACGATGCCGGCGATAGGTTGTTAATTAATTTTTCAAAAAGAATCAAATCTCAATTGAGGAAAGACGAGAGTTTTGCGCGTCTTGGTGGAGATGAATTTGCAATTATCATGCATGGAATGCGATCTATTGAACAAGTTGAAAAAGCAACAAAACGCATACACGATGCAACTAAGACGAAAATGACGATTGAAGGCAGCGAAATTCAATGCAATGCCAGCGTCGGCACTGCAATTTACCCATTGCAGGCGGCTACAAAAGATGAACTCTTTCAGTTCGCTGACGTTGCAATGTACACAGCAAAAAGAGAAGCGAAGGGCTCATTCAAGCTTTATGACCCAATGATGCAGGATATCTTTAGTCGACAATACAATATTCAACAGGGCATTAAGAGAATTTTGCAGGAAAGTACATTCCAAATGCATTTTCAGCCAGTGATTAATTTAGATACCGGAGACGAAGAGGGGTATGAAGCACTGATAAGGTGGCCGGAGGAACAGCTTTCATATGTCCCTGATGAATTTATCCCTATTGCTGAAAAGAACAACGATATACACGAAATAGGAAATTGGGTTATCGACCACGCACTCAACCAAATAGCTAAATGGCAGGAGAAAAAACCAAACACTTTCATAGCAATTAACATTTCTCCCGTGCAACTGCAGTTACGTAAGAACATTCAGTATTTAATCGAAAAGACAGAACATTATGGGGTTAAACCTGAAAGCGTTGTATTGGAGATAACGGAAACGACGCTTTTTGAAAAGCAACAGGTGATAAAGGATTCACTTAAACGTCTATCTGATTATGGATTTATCATTTCGCTTGACGATTTTGGTGTAGGTTACTCTTCAATTTCACATTTGGTCAATTTTCCTATTGATATCGTCAAACTCGATAAATCTTTATTTACCATTGATGAAAGCGAAGAAAAACGGATCGCTATTTTTGAAGCACTTGCTGGTATGTTAAAGAGACTAGATATGAAAGTGGTGGCAGAGGGCATCGAAACAGTCGAGCAGATGGCGCTTTGCAGATTATTAAATATTGACCATGGGCAAGGTTTTTACTTCTCTAAGCCACAATCTGCAACGACCATCGAGCAAACACGATTAAAATTCCAAGAGAATGTTATGTAAAGCGGAGGCAACACCCCCGCAATAGTTGTGAGCGTTATATCGCGGCTAGGATCTCTCTAAGCGTTTTACTCGGAGACATTGCTATACTCACCTTTTCTTCATCTGGCATGTAATAACCTCCAATATCCGCGGGTTTCGATTGTGTTGCGTCGATTTCCTCTAATATTTTTTGCTCATTAGTGGCTAATGCTTTTGCCATCGGAGCATATTTTTCCGCCAATTCAGCATCATCTGTTTGTTCAGCAAGTGCTTGAGCCCAATACAAAGCAAGATAGAAATGAGAACCTCGATTGTCGAGCTGACCGGCGCGTCGTAATGGAGATTTTTGGTTGTTAAGCAACATTTCTGTAGCGTGATCTAGTGTGGACGCAAGAGCGCTCGCTCTTTCATTGTGCTGCTTGACGCCAATATCCTCTAGCGAGACTGCAAGTGCCAAAAACTCGCCAAGAGAATCCCAACGAAGATGGCCCTCTTCAACAAATTGCTGAACATGTTTGGGTGCAGAGCCGCCAGCGCCTGTTTCAAACAATCCACCACCGGCCATTAAAGGTACGACTGACAACATCTTTGCACTGGTGCCAAGCTCTAGGATAGGGAACAAGTCGGTCAAGTAGTCGCGAAGCACGTTTCCGGTAACCGAAATGGTGTCAAGACCGCGAATCGCCCTTTCCATGCTATACCGTATGGCCCTAACTGGCGACATAATGTGAATATCAAGACCATTGATGTCGTGCTCTTTCAAATAACGATTAACTTTTTTAATAAGTTGAGCGTCGTGTGCTCTTTCGTCATCCAACCAAAAAATAGCAGGCATACCGCTTAATCTTGCTCGCGTTACCGCAAGTTTCACCCAGTCGCGAATCGGTGCGTCTTTGGCTTGACACATGCGCCAGATATCGCCTTTTTCAACCTCGTGCTCTATCAGGATATTCTCGTCTTGGTCAATAATGCGCATGGTACCGTCATATTCCATTTCAAACGTCTTATCATGAGAGCCATACTCTTCGGCCTTTTTCGCCATCAAACCTACATTAGGTACAGAACCCATAGTCGTCGGGTTGAAGGCACCGTGCGTCTTACAGAAATTAATCATTTCCTGATAGATTGTGGCGTAAGTGCTTTCAGGAATAACCGCTTTCGTGTCTTTAGGCTTTCCATCAGGCCCCCACATTTGACCTGAGTTTCTGATCATAGCTGGCATGGAGGCATCAACGATAACGTCACTTGGGACATGCAGATTAGAGATACCTTTATCGGAGTTGACCATAGCAATCGGTGGCCGGTTTTGATAACACGCGTTGATATCTTGTTCGATTTCTGCACGTTGAGATGATGGTAGCACCGATATTTTATCGTAAACACTGCCCAAGCCATTGTTTGCGTTGACACCCAATTGTTCGAATAACTCTTCATACTTCTCAAACAGGTCTTTGTAGAAAACCTTCACACAATGGCCAAAGACAATCGGGTGGGATACCTTCATCATCGTGGCTTTGACGTGCAGTGAAAACAACATACCTGTTTGTTTTGCATCTTCAATCTGTTCTTCAAAGAACTGACAAAGCGCATTTTTACTCATAAACATGCCGTCAATGACTTCACCGGCAAGTAAATCTACTCGAGGCTTTAATACTGTTTTTATCCCATACTTACTCTCATGTTCGATTCGAACGTGTCCTTCTTTTTTAACGGTTACGGATTTTTCGCGAGAATAGAAATCACCGCCACGCATATGAGCGACATGTGTTTGGGAGGCTTGAGACCATTGCCCCATGCTGTGTGGGTTTTTCTTGGCGTAGTTCTTAACCGCTGTGGGCGCTCGTCTATCTGAATTACCTTCGCGAAGCACGGGATTTACTGCACTACCCAAGATTTTACTGTATCTGTCCTTAATACTGGATTCTTCGTCATTATTAGGCTCTTCTGGATAGTCAGGTACTGCATAACCTTTTTCCTGTAATTCAGATATTGCCGCCTTTAATTGAGGGATAGAAGCGCTGATGTTGGGTAATTTAATGATATTTGCGTTGGGATCTTGAGTGAGTTTTCCAAGTTCTGATAATGCATCCGGGATTCGCTGCGATTCTTCTAGGAATTCGGGGAAATTGGCCAAAATGCGACCAGCTAACGAGATGTCACTCAGTTCCATTTCAATGTTAGCAGAAGATGCAAAGGCTCTTATGATTGGCAGTAGTGAATATGTCGCTAATAGCGGTGCTTCGTCAGTTTTAGTATAGATAATTTTTGACATGTTTAACCTCAAACCTCAAGTTTACGATGGCAATTGCCGTGTAACACAATTACGGGGACGGTTAAAATTAATAAACGTTGCTGTTTAAGAAATTGTGAGCTTAACAGCATGCACTTAGATGCGTCGGTTTGCATGATTCGAAGCGCGTCGCGTAGTTAATTTTAAACAAATTTAGTTTTTAACGTGGTAGTTTTGAAATATTAATTTATTTGTTAATTAAAAGTAAAGAATTATGCCACTTCGCAGCCAGTATATTATCGAATTTTTCATTTACACGTCATACTACTTGAGGAAATAAGTCGATGACCGCTGGGATAGTCACATGTATTATCAAATGTAGTTTTTGGACAATGTGCTGCCGTCAAAAATAAAATTCAAACCTTTACGTCTATGTTTGCGACTAAAAAGATAACGAAAACAAAAAATGGATAAGATGATCAACGCTCCGCCAGCAGATATAAGTTTGCAAGCGAACATAATTGCAGCAAAGAACGGTGATACGAAGGCGTTTCAACGAATTTATGCGATGCATGTAGATCGCGTTTATCCGCTGTGTTTACGATTGTGTGCCGACAAATCTCAAGCAGAAGATGCAACTCAGGAAGTGTTTATCCAACTTTGGAAAAGTTTAGCAAACTACAAAGGCGACAGTCAGTTCAGCACGTGGTTACACAGCTTGGCGACCAATGTAACGATTAGTTATCTTCGGAAACAAAAAAACTGGTGGCAACGCATGTTCAGTCTCGAACACAGTGACATTGCCCAGCGTAGCGCCGAAAGTGAGACAGATATTAGTGAACTCGATAAGTATCTAAAAAAGCTGCCGGAGAGAGCGAGAATTGTGTTTGTATTGCATGCCATTGAGGGCTATAGACATGAGGAAATAGCAAACTTATTAGAAATTGCAGTAGGTACAAGCAAAGCGCAATTTCATCGAGCAAAGAATTTATTAGGGGAGTGGTTGGACAATGGCTAAGATCAACGTTGATGAAGCTGTAGCAAAGGTTTCAAAAACAAAAATGCCAGAGCGTGATCTTTGGCCGGGGATTGAGCTTGCGCTTGCCAGCCAGCAGCCAACCGGGCAACCGGCCTCAAGTCAGAAATGGTCATTTACGCCAGTGTACGCTGTTGCGGCAAGTGTAGTGTTAGTTGTGATTGTAAGCATCAGTAGTTTTTATTCTGGGCAGAAATCGCAGACACAGATAATCGCAGAACAGATGAGTGATGACTATTTGCAAAAACGAGAGGCACTTTTAGTTGCGTATGGCGATACCGCAGTAACGGTCAATGATTTGGAAGTACAATTGGCAAATTTGGACGACGCTGCAGATGCGATAAAGCGCGCTATCAGTGAAGATCCCAACAATCCCGTCTTGTTGCAAATGCTTAAGCGTGTTTACGCGCAACAAATTGAATTAATTGAAAAGGTACATGCGCCAGCATGGCAGCAGCTTTAAAGAGGAATATCTACATGAAAACAGTCATTGCATACTTATTGGCACTTTTAGCCTTGTTTTTCTCGGATATTATCCAAGCTCAACAAGAGGTTGATCAGCAAATTGAAGCGGCTTCAGATTCCATCGTTGATATAGAGCATCTAAATGGTGAGGCGGAAATAATTGGTTGGGATAGAGATATTGTGCATGTCACAGGTACGCTGGGTGACAATACAGAGGAATTCATTTTTGAAAGAAATGGCAAGTCGATAAAAATCGAGGTAAAAGTGGAATCTAAATCTTGGAGTGATTGGAATTCATCAGATGGTGGTGATGATCTTACTATCAAGGTGCCAACTGGGTCACGTGTAAAATATGCTTCTACGAATGCAGATGTAACGCTCGATGAGATCTTTGGTGGACTAGATGTGGAAGTTATTAATGGTGAGATTGACGCTGAAAAAATTGAAGGGAAAATAAAGTTAGAGTCTGTCAACGGTGATATTTCAGCAACAGGCGTAGACGGCGAGCTTAATGTGCAAGCGGTAAATGGAGACATTGACTTGAACCATACATCGGGAGACGAAATCCGCGTGACTGCCGTCAATGGTGATATTGATTTTACTTCTGCCGCGTCTGAAGCAAAAGTTGAAACTGTGAATGGAGATATCAATATTATTGTGTCCAACATCGATGATATATCTCTGGACACTGTAAATGGTTCCATTGATGCAAACATTGGGCTGCAAGAGGGAGCGTTGGTGCGCGCATCCTCAGTTGGTGGAAGTATTGACCTAAACTTCGATCAGAATGTAGAAGCAAGATTCGACCTAGAAGCACATGCAGGCGGTAGGATAAGAAATGAACTTACTTCAGATAAAGAACAAAAAGCAAAGTACGGACCTAGAAGATGGCTGGAGTTTAGTAAAGGAAACCCGAATTCGACAATAAAAGCGAACACCGTCAGCGGTCGCATCACAATAGGCAAAAAATAGACGCATCTGCTACCTCTCCTCTGACATAAGTTAAAAGTAGATAAAAATAACGCACGGTTTGGTGCTGTATTTTTTGCACGCATTAAAATTGCCTTAAAACAAGATTAAAAATTGGGAAAAAATTCAACTAAAATCCCATCTACATATCTTGCATAACCGCTAAGTTGAGTTACGATCATCTGTACTCAATTTACCATTAAGAAATACGAGTGCCAGAAAGCGATAATCATATAAATATACCGCCACATGACGTAGACGCTGAGCAGTCTGTTCTAGGGTCACTTATGATTTCCCCTGACGCGTGGGATAAAGTCGCCGACATAATTGTGGCTGATGATTTTTACAAACACGCTCACCGTCTGATTTTCAATGCCATTATCCGGTTGATTAACAATAATCAATCAATTGATTACCTTACAATAAAATCAGATCTTGAGAATCACAACCAAATCGAAGAAGCTGGTGGTCGAGCATATTTAATCGAACTCGCAAAAAATACACCGAGTGCATCGAATGTCGCCGCTTATGCCAATGCAATTAGAGAGCGCGCTGTTATTCGAGAGGTTATTTCTGCAGCACATGACATCGCTGAAGCAGGTTTTAATCCGCAAGGGCGAGAAGCAAAAGATATACTCGATATCGCTGAAACTAAAGTTTTTGAAATTGCCGAAAAGCGCACAACAGCAAATGAAGGCCCAATCGACGTAAAGGTTGCATTAAAGTCTACGATTGACCGAATTGATGTGCTAGCAAAACAAGGCTCAGAGGTAACTGGTGTTTCAAGTGGGTTTGCTGATTTGGATAAAATGACCAGTGGTCTTCAACCCGCTGACCTGGTTATTGTCGCCGCTAGGCCTTCAATGGGCAAAACAACTTTCGCGATGAACTTGTGTGAAAATGCCATGATGTTGCAGGAAAAGCCGGTTTTGGTTTTTTCACTAGAGATGCCGTATGAGCAAATCATGATGAGGATGCTTGCTTCATTAGGGCGAATCAACCAAACCAGCATTCGAACCGCTAGATTAAATGACGATGATTGGTTTAGATTACAACAAGTCACGCGTGAGCTAGCAGATAAAGACAATCTTTATATCGACGATAGCTCAGGATTAACGCCGATGGAACTGCGGACACGAGCGCGAAAACTGGCGCGAGAAAGAGGCGGTTTATCGTTAATCATGGTTGACTATTTGCAACTTATGCGAGTACCGAGCATATCGGAGAATCGAACACTTGAAATAGCTGAAATATCACGTTCACTAAAAGCGCTAGCGAAAGAATTGAACGTTCCAGTAGTTGCACTTTCACAGTTGAATCGTGGTCTTGAACAGCGTGCCGATAAACGTCCAATTAACAGTGACCTTAGGGAATCTGGCGCAATAGAGCAGGATGCTGACTTGATCATGTTTATTTATCGAGATGAAGTATACAACGAGAATTCGGATCAAAAGGGTGTCGCTGAAATCATTATAGGCAAACAAAGGAACGGTCCTATAGGAACATGTCGCTTGACGTTTCAAGGCCAGTTTTCAAGATTCGATAACTATGCTGGTCCGGACCTCGGTAGCGCCTACTAGAACTTTTTAATCTTCGATTTCTATTCTTCAGTTAACTCATGTTCTATATCGCCGCTTAGCTTATTAAACTGAAAATACGAAGGTTTGAAATAAAAAAGGCAGGTCACAGACCTGCCTTGATAGCAATAAGTGCCAGCTTACTTGAGTTCAGCTTCTTCAATAACTGCTGTAACCTTGGCTTCGATTCTTCTATTTAATCTATGCGACTCAGCAGAATCATCAAGGAATTTGAGACGGGATTCACCATACCCAACAGCTGTTAACCGAGATGCGTCAATATTGAAGCTATCTACGAGCAACTCTTTAACCGCGTCTGCTCTTCTCTGCGACAACGCTTGGTTGTAAGCTTCGGTTCCCACAGATGACGTATGTCCTTGAATTTCAGCAACTGTTCCCGGGTGTTTCTGCATAAATTCAGCGAATTCATCAATATTGAACGTCTCTGGGTTTGTTATAACGCTACTATTATTGGGGAATAATATATCAAGCGACATTGAGATCTCAGTCTCAGAAAGTATTGGGCATCCGACTGAATTTACCTTATTTGTCAGCGGTGTGTCAGGGCATTCGTCAAGTGCATCTGCTACTCCGTCGCGGTCAGCGTCATCAATTCCACAACCAACTTCATCCACTTCAGTACCGGGAGGCGTTTGTGGGCACTGGTCGACGGCATTTAGAACACCATCACCATCCGCGTCAATGTTACAGCCTGTGGCGTCGACTTCAATACCTAATGGTGTCTCTGGGCACTGGTCGACAGCATTTAGAACGCCATCACCATCTGTATCGACATTACAGCCCGTCTCATCCACAGTTACGCCCGCTGGCGTTGCTGGGCATCTGTCTAGCGCGTCAGCAACACCATCGCCATCCGCATCGGGTTGTGACGCAGCAGCTGTGCTTTTACCGTAAATGTAAGCTAATCCGAGCTTAGCGCTGAATTCTTTGTAACTTTGTCCAAAATCGTGATAGGCCGCTAGCTCGGTTATCAAGCGCCAATTTTCTGCAACTTCCCAGTGTTTACCAAAACCCAGTGCTGCCATTCGGTAGCTATCAGTGATTGATTGTTCGCGAACACCGCCAAACAAATACATTACATCGTCAGGTAAAAAGTGCATGATATCTGCACCGATTTGCGTTCCATCATCTGCAAGCGTAGTGCGTATATCTTTAGTGTCTATGATGACTCTTCCAAGTTCGAATCTGACCGCCCATGACGGGTCAAAGCGAAAACCTAATTCTGCACCAAGACCTTTGCCGTCACTAAGACCTCCCGTTGGTTCTGGTTTGTCTGAATCAGCATCATAATATTGAACAAAACCACCGACCCAGTTTTCGTATGGTGGAGATTCTTGAGCAACACTGCCGAATGATAGTGTTAATGCCGCTGTCGCCAGTAGCGGAATGTATTTTTTCATGTGTGGTATCCTTGATAAAGAAATTATTATTTTTAATAGCGCTCTACACTATAGTTTAGCTTGAAACTCATTATTTTTCTAAGAAGAATTTTCCGATGTAGCGCCTTCTGAACCATACTAATGAGCAATTTAGGCACGCATTATCAACAAACTTATGTGAAATGATTATTAATTGGTATCGAAAAAAACACGAAAAAAAAGGCAAGCCACAGGGCTTGCCTTTATCATAATCAACGGAAGATTACTTCAATACGGCTTCTTTGATAACCGCAATAACCTTCGCTTCTATGCGTCTATTGTAGCCATGAGCCTCTTGCGTGTTATCTAAGAATTTCAAGCGAGTTTCGCCATAACCAACTGCAGTCAGGCGCGTTGCATCGATGCCGTATTCTTCAATTAGTAATGCTCTGACGTTCGTTGCTCTCTTTTCGGATAACCACTGATTGTATTCGTCAGTCCCAGGCGCGGACGTATGGCCTTGAATTTCAGCGACCGTTTCTGGATATTGTCGCATGAAGTCCACAAATTCGCCAATGTCGAGCGCTCTTGGATTCTCAATCACACTGCTATTGTTCGCAAACAGGATTTCGAGCTTGATAGAAAGTTCTTTCTCTTCAAGTAACGTGCAACCGACTTCGTTAACTCTGTTATTGCTGGGTGTGTCTGGACACTCATCAATAGAGTCCTCAACCCCATCGCCATCAGAGTCAGTGAAGGGGCAACCAACTTCATTGACTTGCGTACCCGCTGGTGTATCGGGGCACTCGTCTTTTGCATTGACAACACCATCGCCATCCAAATCAGCGATGCATCCAGTTTCGTCAACTATCGCACCCTCCGGTGTGTCTGGACATCTATCCATTGCATCGGGTACGCCATCCCTATCAGCATCAGGGTCTTCAATAAATACTTGCCGCTTATCAAATACATACGCCATACCAACTTTGGCATAAAACTCTCTGAAGCTCTCACCAAAATCATGCATAGCAGCAACTTCAGTTATCAGTCGCCAGTCCTCGGCAACATTCCAGTGTTTACCAACGCCGACCGCCCCCATAATGTAACTTTCGTCGATAATCTGCTCTCGTCCACCGCCAAACAAATAAAATTTGTCTTCAGGCATAAAGTAGACGACGTCAGCACCTACTAACAAACCGTCATCTGCCAGTGTCGTGCGAATGTCTTGCGTGTCAATTAAGACTCTGCTCATTTCGAAACGCAGCGCCCATGATGGGTCGAAGCGAAAGCCCAGTTCAGCGCCAAATCCATGCCCATTATCAAGTCCACCAGTAGGCTCCGGTTTATCGGAGTCTGCATCGTAATAATGTAAAAAACCTCCGGCCCATGTTCTGTATACGGTAATTTCTTTGGAGTAAGCGCCAAATGATTGTATGAAAGCTAGCATCGCAATTAGCAATGTTAATTTTTTCATCAGTGTGTCCTCTCTTGCGGGAATCATTTTATTAGTTATTATCAAATTTTACTTTTATTAGGCCATTTTAGGATGGCTATTTTTATAACTACGTATTTGTACTACTTCTTTGAACTTCCCTCTCAATTACTGCACCTGTGGCACGTGCCGTGCGCCTCTATCGTTTGCGTATTAATTTTAAACGCATGCAAAGCCGCTTGCGCCTCAAGACTATCACTGATTCCTTTCGAATGAATTTCTTTAACATCACCACACTTGTCGCATATCAAGAATTGCGCCATGTGAGCACAATCGAAATGTTTGCAAGCTTTGTAAGTATTTGTTGAAGCGACTTTGTGCGCTAAGCCAACATTTAAAAAGAAGTCTAGCGCGCGATATACTGTTGGTGGTTTTGCATTGCTATCAATAAGCTTCAACTTGTCTAATAAGTCGTAGGCGCCAATGGAACCCTCTGCTTCTAACAACAGTCTGTAGATCTTTTGCCTAATAGGTGTAAACCGATTCCCTGTTTTTTTGCAATACAGCTGTGCTTTTATCAATAATTCCTTATGCTCTTGTATTTGCGTTTCTAATTGCAACGCTTCTACCTCATGCATTACTCTTTATGCCCTTGATTATAATCACTGCGTGTGTTGTGAACAAGTTATTAAATTTTTACCCTATCAATGTAAACCGATATTATAGTGAAGCAAAATGAAATTCATATTATCAGAAGGTATGTTTTTGATACCAATCGCATTTGATATCTCAAATGCCGAGGAATTTTGGCACAGTGATGTTATTGGATTTCTCGATAACGTTGAGCATACCGTGATTAATTTTATCGCCTCAGATGGCAATAAGCATCAGCTATATGATGTCAAATGTGGGTGTTTTGATACAACCAAATTTAATCAAGTATCCTTGCGTGAACTTCTGTTTATCGTCCCTGAAATCGCTTTAGACCAGGCCGCAAAGTCATGGCAATACGCAGAGTTTCTCAGGACACATCAGTTCTGTGGCTGCTGTGGTTCAAAAACTAAGGCGGTAACTGAAGAAATGGCGACACAGTGTACAAACTGCGGACATAAAGTCTACCCTCGTGTAAGTCCATGTATTATTGTAAGTATAAGAAAAGGAAGTGAAATTCTTCTCGCGCAAGGGGTAAGACAGCGCAGCGCTGGCTTCTATTCAACACTTGCTGGTTTCGTAGAGAGCGCCGAAACGCTCGAACAGGCCGTTCACAGAGAGGTCTTTGAAGAAGTTGGTATCAAAATCAAAAACTTGCGCTATTCGGGGAGTCAACCTTGGCCGTTTCCACACTCTATCATGTGCGGCTTTATGGCAGACTACCAAAGTGGTACATTAAATCCTGACAAAACAGAGATATTGCATGCCGATTGGTTTACTATAAACAACTTGCCTAAGACCGCACCAGGTGTCTCTATTGCCAGTAAACTTATCGAGCAGACTATCGATGAAATAAAGAAGTATTCGGCAGGCTAGATTCACTTTTGTATCGTTTGGCTCGTAAACTAAGATTCACCTTTTTCACTTATGAGTAGTAGATGACTGAATTAAAGAATGATAGGTATATTCGCGCGTTATTAAAGCAACCCGTTGACGTCACACCGGTTTGGATGATGCGCCAAGCGGGCCGGTACTTGCCTGAGTATCGAGAATTGCGCAAAGAAGCAGGCAGTTTTATGGACCTCTGCACGAATCCTGAACTCGCTTGTGAAGTAACATTGCAGCCATTGCGCAGGTTTCCCTTAGATGCAGCCATTCTATTTTCAGATATTCTGACTATTCCAGATGCCATGGGATTAGGATTGTATTTTGAGCAAGGTGAAGGCCCAAAATTCAATAAAGTTATCGCAAGTAAAGATGATGTCGATAATCTGCCAGTTCCAGACCCTGAATTATCATTAACCTATGTGATGGATGCTGTCAGAACCATAAGAAAAGCACTTAAAGGGAGCGTACCCCTTATTGGTTTTTCTGGCAGTCCATGGACACTGGCAACATATATGGTCGAGGGTGGTTCGAGTAAAGCGTTTACGAAAATAAAGAAAATGATGTATGCAGAACCGAAAACTCTGCATGCACTTTTAGATAAATTGGCGGATGCTGTTGTTCTGTATTTAAATGCGCAAATTGCAGCGGGCGCTCAGGCCGTGATGGTATTTGATACTTGGGGTGGCGTGCTTTGTCCGAGAGATTATAAGTTATTTTCCTTGCAATATATGCATAAGATTGTCGATGGGCTAAAGCGTACATATGATGGAAAAACCATTCCAGTAACGTTGTTCACAAAAAATGGCGGGATGTGGTTGGAAGACATTGCCAAAACGGGCTGCGATGCATTAGGCTTGGATTGGACAATCGATATCGCCGACGCGAGAAAGAGAGTCGGTGATAATGTTGCCCTTCAGGGTAACATGGACCCTTCTATGCTATATGCAGACAAGGCAAGGATAGAAGAAGAGGTCAGCACGATTCTAGCCGGATTTGGCGATGGCTCAGGGCATGTATTTAACCTTGGTCATGGTATTCATCTTGATGTCCCTCACGAGAATGCTGGCGTTTTTGTCAATGCTGTTCACCAGTTGAGTAAACAGTACCACACTTAGTTATTGTGGATCTGTGGCGTCGTTAGGTTTGCGCCTTACGGATACTTCTGCATAAACGTTTCGTTTGTCGATTCTCCGTGTCAGGTGTTGACTCCTTTGCCGTCTGTTGTTGAATTGCCCATGCAAAGTGTTCTTTCAATATGTCATTAGTCTCTGTGTGAAGCGCGTTCTCTAATGCATAAAGAATCTCCGCGTCAAATGGTGCATTTCCCATTGCAACGGACAAATTTCGACGCCATTTAATGTAACCGATACGCCTTATTGGCGAGCCTTGTAAGAACGTTAAGAATTCCTTTTCACTCCATCTAAATAGTGAAGTGAGATAGGCTGATTTTAATTGATAGTTATTATCAAAGGCACTTTCGCTTGTTGTTGGTATCTGCTGATTAACAGGACAAACTAGCTGGCAGTCATCGCAGCCATATATTCGATTACCCATAGCCTGTCGAAATTCAAGTGGTATTACGCCATCGTATTCGATGGTCAGGTACGAAATACATCGATTAGCATCCACCGTATAAGGCGCTACAATCGCTCTTGTTGGGCATATCGTTATGCACGCTGTGCAACTGCCGCACCCGTCTTTAATAGGAGCGTCTACGGACAACGGTAAGTTAATAAATAACTCCCCGAGAAAGTACCAAGAACCACTTTCGTTGTTTAATGATAGTGAGTGTTTGCCCGTCCAGCCTAATCCTGATTGCTCGGCAAATGCATGCTCTAACACCGGCCCCGAATCAACGAAAGGGCGAAATGAAACACTTGCAACTTCCTCTTGAATTTTCTCACCTAATTGCCTTAAGCGCTTTCGCATAAGTTTGTGGTAATCCTTGCCCAGCGCATAGCGACTCACATACGCTGAAGATGGGTTGTCCAAGTTATCTGCAAATTCAGCATCAGGCGGCAAATATCGCATGCCGACGCTAATTATTCGAAGTGTTCCTGGAACGAGCAAATCAGGCTTTAGTCTGAAGTCCATATTGCGATCAAAGAATGCCATTTGACCTTGATAGCCCTTAGATAGCCACTTTTGCAAAAATTCTCCGTGCCGACCAATGTCCAACTCGCTGATTCCAAAGTGTTGAAAGCCTAGCGATTTTGACCATGCCTTGATATCTTTGCGAAGTTGAATTAAATCGAGTGTAGGGATTAAGGACATATCTTTATGTTGCATAAAATAAACGCACCAAGCTTAACACAAAAACTATATCGTGCAGACCAGGTTCGCACGCATGAACAAACTGCTGCAAAAGAGCTTGGCCTTGAGATGTATAGTTTAATGCAAAGAGCGGGTAAGGCAGTATTTGAAGAGTGTTTAAACCTCATCCCCAATGTTGATAATTACCTCATAGTTGTCGGGGTCGGCAATAATGCTGGTGACGGTTATGTCGCAGCCCTGCAAGCAAAGTTAGCCGGAAAAAATGTCACTTTATGCGCAATTGAGCCAGATCGAGAAGTACAAGGCGATGTGGCGCGTGCACGGCATGATTGGGAAGCGAATGGCGGACACGTTAAACCTTTTACACTCGACCATTTAAAAAAAACCGATATCGTCATCGATGCGCTCTTGGGGACTGGGATTAAAGGGACGATTAGGAGCGAGTTTGCCATTGTTATCGATGCAATAAACGCCGCCAGTATTCCCGTATTGAGTATTGACGTACCAAGTGGTCTTGACGCAGATACCGGCGAATCTTTGGGGCGCTGCATTGAGGCTGACGTGACAGTAACCTTTATTGGCGTGAAAATGGGATTAACAACGGGGGCCGGCAAGCAGTCATGCGGCAAATTAATTTACAACGATCTTGGCGTTGGAAAGACATTTACAAAACATGCGAGAAGCGATGCCAATGCCTTGGATCTCGCGCATTTTAATGGTCTTCCACCACGCCGCATAAATAGCCATAAAGGCAGTTACGGAAGGCTACTGTGCATTGGCGGTAATCTTGGTATGTCAGGGGCCATAAGGTTAACAGCAGAGGCTGCTTTGCGCACGGGTACTGGCTTGGTCAAAGTATTTTGTCATGAAGAAAGTAAGACACAAGTTTGTTCGGGGCGGCCAGAATTAATGGTTATTTGTGAGGGACTTGAAGAAGCGCTGGAATGGGCAACGTGCATTGCCATCGGTCCGGGCTTAGGGCGAAATGAATGGAGTAATGCAGTTTTTGATAAAGTAATGGAATACTGCCAAAAGCATCCAAAGTCGGTTGTCATTGACGCTGATGCATTAAATCTTAAAGCCGTTAACACAAGTTTTGTGGCATTGCCGAATTGTGTCCTAACACCCCATACCGGCGAAGCGTCAAGGTTGTTGAATGTCAGCATTGATGAGGTTGAGGCTAATCGTTTTAATTATGCAAGACAATGTGCAGAGCGCTATGACGCGGTTTGTGTATTAAAGGGAGCCGGCACTATTGTCGATAATCAAAAAACATCGTGGGTTTGCCGGCACGGCAATCCCGGAATGGCAACTGCCGGCATGGGTGATGTATTGACGGGTGTTATTTCTTCGTTGATGTCGCAAGGAATCGATAAAGACATTGCATGTCAATTTGGCGTTTCTATCCACGCCAAGGCAGGGGATATGGTTGCCGAAAAGTATGGACAGCGAGGCATGCTGGCGAGTGATTTGTTTGAAAACTTGCGAATATTGGTAAATAAGTAGTTTTTTAGCGTGGTATTCCACAGCGCATGCAAGTCATATGCTTTTAGTTTTCATCGCAGATATAATGCAACGTTAAAATGTGCATGATGTTTGCTAAACGACTGGATAGAGGATGATCAATGACAAGTCATGTTCGTCAAAACAAAATTAAAAATAACTAAGATAAATGCAGTTTGATATCACAAACGAGGATGACACTCAGGCACTAGCACGAAAGTTCGCTGAATACTTTGCAGAGCTGGATGTTTGGGGTTTCGTAATTTTTTTGATTGGTGACTTGGGCGTAGGGAAAACAACGTTTTCGCGACATTTAATTCAGGCACTAGGACATATGGGCAGTGTAAAAAGTCCAACATACACATTGGTGGAGCCATATAAAATAGGTAATAAAAAAGTCTATCACTTTGATTTATATAGACTAAGTGATCCTGAAGAGCTGGAGTTTATGGGGATTAGGGACTATTTTGAAGACAACTGTTTAAGTTTGGTAGAGTGGCCTGAAAAAGGTGTTGAATTACTACCACAATGGGATGTCAAAGTTGAAATAAACGTACAAAATTATGTTAGGACACTCGTTGTTTCCACTGGAACAGACAGGGGTAAAGCGATTGGAATATCATTGAAACAATGAATTAATGAAGATGTTTTTCAAGAACTGGTTTTACAAATTTGATTTTGTTGCTTTTGTTTTGCTTATCAGTAATCAAGTATTTGCTGGCAACATTATTGACAGTCGGTTTTCGCACACAGCAGACACCAGCAGATTCGTATTAGAACTGGAAACCGCGCCATCGTTTACCTATTTTTCGCTAAAAAATCCAAGAAGGCTAGTCATTGACCTCGTCGATGTAGATAAAGATTACAATTTCTCTGACTTATTACTAACAGGCAACTTGGTCAGTAGGATCAGGCATAGCACGCCAAAGTCGCCAAAAGATACGAGGTTGGTGCTAGAACTTACCAAGAAGGTCAATGTTTCCATATTTCCGCTTGATAAAACGGATTCGTTTGAACATCGTTTAATTGTCGAGGTTATTGACCCAGACCCGGTGCCCGTGCTTGCAAACAACGTTGGGCCCAATCGAGATCAAGACATTATCGTCGTTATTGATGCAGGGCACGGTGGTAGTGATCCTGGGTCAGTAGGCCCCACTGGAACGCTTGAAAAACATGTTACTTTGTCTATTGCAAAGAAATTGCAAGACTTAATTGATCGTGAATCAGGTCTGCGGACAGTGATGACGCGAACGGATGATTATTATGTACATCCAAATGACAGACCGAAGATAGCAGCGAGAGAGAATGCTGACTTGTTGGTATCAATCCATGCAGATGCATTCACCACACCTCAACCTAGAGGCGGTTCAGTCTGGGTGCTCTCTGAAGGGCGTGCCGACAGTGAATTAGGTCGTCTATTGGAGCAAACCGAACGCAGTTCGGCATTACTTGGGGCTGCCGCTGAAGTTATTGAAGATCGCGATACTGAACGATACTTTGCTGAGACTATTTTTAATATGTCGATGGATTTATCTCGGGCATCAAGCTACGAATTAAGTAATCGACTGATTCGCGATATGAAAAAAGTCACCAAGATGCACAAGCGGAAACCACAAAGCGCGAGTCTTGCAGTACTTACAGCGCCAGAGACCCCTTCAATTTTGGTGGAAGTCGGATTTATTAGTAACCCTGAAGAGGAAAAGAATTTAAATTGGGCAGAGCACCGACAACGTTTGGCAGATGCAATGTTTAGCTCGATTGAAGCGTTTTTTCGAAAAACGCCCCCTGAAGGAACCTTATGGGCAAAGTTGAAAAAGGACCAACCATCACAGCATAAAGTCGCCGTCGGCGACTCCTTATCTTTATTAGCACAACGGTATGGTGTTACAATTAAACAAATCAAAAATGAAAACAACCTGACCTCAGATGTTGTCATGGTAGGACAAGTACTCAAAATTCCTCGTGCCTGAACTTAATTCGAGTTGCCGAAATATACGTCAGCTCCCAACGCAACTTGCTAACCAGATTGCTGCTGGAGAGGTCGTTGAACGTCCTGCTTCTGTTGTCAAAGAGCTGATCGAAAACTGCATAGACGCAAATGCTTCCAAAATAGTTATTGAGATTGAAGCAGGCGGCCATAAAAAGATTTGCATCAGAGACAACGGTGACGGTATCGCAAAAGAAGATATCGGCTTAGCCCTATCCCAGCATGCGACAAGTAAAGTTTACGATTTAGATGAGCTTGAGAACATCTCAACAATGGGCTTTAGGGGAGAAGCACTTGCCAGTATAGCTTCTGTAAGCCGACTTACTCTGACCTCAAAACCTGTTCAACAGGATAGCGCGTGGCAGGTTAATACAGAGAGGTATGAAAAGCATTTAGATATTCAACCAGCTGCACATCCCAATGGAACATCTGTAGAAGTTGTCGATTTATTTTTTAATACTCCGGCAAGGAGACGCTTTTTACGCGCGCCAAAGACTGAATTCCAACACATTGAAAAAGTCGTGAAGTGCATTGCATTGGCACATCCTGCAATATCATTTGACTTAATTCACAATGGCAAGACGACTCTTAGGCTATTCAAATCAAGTACTTACGAACGTATTCAGAAGGTTTTTAAGCAATCTGTCAATCGAAACTTGTTACCGTTTGATTACGCGAGTCCGAATCTAAAGCTGAATGGATGGATCAGTGAAGTTGGTTTTGGCGCAGATACCAATGAGAATCAGTTTTTATTTATTAATCATAGAGTAATGAAAGATAAGCTGCTAATCCATGCGATCAGGCAAGCTTATGAGGGAATGATACCATCCGCAAAATACCCTTGTTTTGCAGTGTTTCTCACCATGGAACCCAGCCAATTCGATGTTAATGTGCATCCGGCCAAACACGAGGTGCGGTTTCATGAAGCAAGGAATGTTCATGATGCAGTTTATCGAGCCGTTGATAATACATTATTGAACTCGATAAAAAATGAATCATCTGCAGAATTGAATGCAAACCGTGAATCGCTTGAAGTTGCTGAGAGTGCAAAGAATCTGTCAAAAACGCTTGGAAACCATTACGAATCTACTCACAGTTACATTATCAAACCAGAAGCAATCACTCGCCCAGCAAAAGTTGACCCGCCTCGAGATGACCTGCACGTATTAAATGCGTCTTCGAATAATGCTGCGGGGATTTCAGTCAATCGAGTCCCTCCCTATCAAAATAAGATTCAAAACAACGCTACGACTCAAAATCACGCGAGGTCTCAAAGCGCGAAAAGTATTCATCAAACGCTGTCAAACATGCATGAATTATCGAGTTCAACAATAACGGAAATACCCGTAGTTTGTATTGGTAATCATACAATTTTTAAAATCGAAGAAGTTGTCTATAAACAAGCAAACGATCAGTTAGCTTATAGTTTTTTATGCGAGAGCAATTCGGACAGTGAGCGTGAATTGATAACGCAACCACTCCTTATGCCGGTGACAGTGAAATCCGAGAGCATCAACTCTCAATTTACAACAATAATGAATCAAAGTGGTTTTGATGTTCAATACCGCAGTGGAAAGCTTGTACTTTTGCAGGTACCGGCAAATCTAAAGCACCTGCCTTGGACAGGTATTTTCGCCAAAATTACGCAGCAGAATGGTATTAGCTCGCCAGAAAATGCATATAAGGCAATCGCGGCCGCTTGGTGTGTCCAGATAACGGTGAGTGAGAATATTGTAAAGTACTGGCTAAGTAGGTTCGATAAAGGCAAATCACACTGGCTTGAAGGTGCTTCGGTCATTACAGAAGATTCTCTACAAGGATTATGTTGAGTAAGCCAATAGTAATTTCGTTAATGGGGCCTACAGCATCTGGTAAGACAGCATTGTCTATAGCATTGGCCAGGGCTATTAACGGCGAAATCATTAGTGTTGACTCTGCGTTAGTATATCAAAATATGGATATCGGTACCGCAAAACCAACCACAGAAGAACGTCAAGGCATTCCTCACTGGTTAATTGATATAAGAACGCCAGAGCAAAGCTACTCTGTCGCTGACTTCATAGTTGATGCTAATGATAAAGTTCGAGATATTTTGAACCGCGGAAAAGTTCCCATACTTGTTGGCGGGACCATGCTTTATTTTAATGCGTTAATTAATGGCATTTCAAATATCCCATCAAGTGATGACGCAACAAGATTAATGGTTAGAAATGAGATATCACAAAATGGTTTGACGACGATTTATGACAAACTATCTTCAATCGATCCATCTATTATTGGCCGAATTCATCAAAACGATAAACAGCGTTTGACCAGAGCGTATGAGGTCTATCTAGCGACGGGAAAGACCTTGAGTTATTGGCAGTCTCAAAAACGTCCCGGTCTTGCCTATCTTCCAATACAGTTCTCCTTGCTGCCGCAAAACCGCGATAAATTACATCAAGATATTGCGGCTAGGTTTGATGAAATGCTAGATCAGGGCTTTGTCGAAGAAGTTAAATTTTTGTTACATACGTACCGTCTAAATCCAGATCTGTCTTCCATGCGTACTGTAGGATATAGACAAGCGTATGCATATCTAAGGAATGAGGATGATCTCAATAGCATGCGCGACAAGGCAATTGCGGCTACCAGACAACTTGCAAAGCGGCAATTTACTTGGCTGAGAGGATGGCCAGATGTCAATGAACTTATCGCTGGTGACGAAAACAATCTCTGGCGAATCATTGAAAAAAGTGGTGCAACTTGTTAAAGCTTTGGTGTAAACTCAAATTTTAGTTTAGCGATACCCATTAACGAAACACTAACCCTGAACAAAAATCATACAATTACAATTATAAAAAGATTTTAAAATAACAAGACGATAATAATAAGACTATAATTAAGGATGTGTAATGGCAAAAGGTCAGTCTCTACAAGACCCGTTTTTAAACGCACTCAGGAAAGAGCGCATTCCCGTTTCAATTTACCTCGTCAATGGCATCAAGTTACAAGGGCAAGTGGAATCCTTTGACCAGTTTGTCGTTCTTCTCAAGAATACTGTTAGCCAAATGGTATATAAGCACGCCATTTCGACTGTTGTGCCATCACGCGCAATAACAATGCCGACCAATCATGGTGAAACAGACGGAAATCAAGACTAGTTTTGGAGTTACTCTTTGTTTGAGCGTTATGAAACCGGTGAAAATGCAATACTGGTTCATGTTGATTTTTCTGATGAGTTAAACAAAGAAGATATACAGGAATTGCAAATGCTCGTCTCTTCGGCGGGTGTGAATCAATTAACGCTTCTTACTGCTAAGCGCTCTTCACCTCATGCAAAATTCTTCGTCGGGACGGGTAAAGTCGAAGAAATCTCAGAAGCGGTTAAGGCGCTCTGCGCAGATGTCGTGATTTTTAATCACGCGCTATCACCTTCTCAAGAGCGTAATATTGAATCGGTTATTCAATGTCGAGTGTTAGACAGAACGTCCTTAATTTTGGATATCTTTGCACAACGGGCTCGAACGCATGAAGGTAAACTACAAGTTGAACTTGCTCAGCTCAGGCATTTATCTACCCGCCTGATTCGAGGATGGACGCATCTAGAACGTCAGAAAGGCGGGATTGGCTTGCGCGGCCCCGGTGAAACTCAGCTCGAGACAGACAGACGGCTACTTCGTGGCAGAATTAAGTCAATTTTGCGCAGGTTAGAGCGTGTTCACAAACAGCGAGAGCAAGGTAGAAGGGCGCGTAAAAGAGCCGAAATTCCTTCACTGTCGCTCGTTGGCTATACAAATGCTGGGAAATCGACATTGTTTAACACGATGACAAAAGCAGACGTATATGCAGCCGATCAACTGTTTGCAACACTAGATCCAACCCTTCGTAAGATTGAGTTAGACGATGTAGGGCCGGTAATTCTCGCCGATACTGTTGGGTTCATCAGACACCTTCCGCATGATTTGGTTGCCGCGTTCAAGGCGACTTTGCTTGAAACAAAAGAAGCGGATTTGTTGCTTCATGTCGTCGATTACTCCGATCAACAATTTGCTAATAATACGGATCAGGTAAACGCTGTGTTAGAAGAAATAGAAGCGTCCGACGTCCCGCAGCTAATAATTTGTAATAAAATTGATAGAATGTCGGAGGTCGAGCCTCGTATCGACTATGACCAAGAAAACAAGCCCATCCGTGTTTGGATTTCAGCTCAAAAAGAACAAGGTATTGAATTACTAAAAAAAGCCCTTACTGAACGATTAAGACAGAGCATGGTCAATTATGATTTGTGTGTTCCTGCTGGCGACGGCAAAGTGCGAGGGCTGTTGTTTGAGCAAAATTGCATCAAGCGGCAAGCATATAGCGACGAAGGTGAATGGCTTGTTACAGTGACACTTCCTACAACAGATTGGCATAGGTTGGATAAAAAAGTAGAAAACCGATTAAGCCAATATGTCATTAATTAATTTTCTGTTCTATCTTTTACGTAAGCAGCAGATTCTTTTATAACCGAATGTTTACAGTTTTCTTAAAACGATACAAAACTGATACCAGTTTTGGTGAGTATATAACCTGTTAACGAAATATATTGGAGTGAAGATATATGGCTTGGAACGAGCCTGGTGGTAGCAATAATAAAGACCCTTGGAAAAACAGAAGCGGAAATGATCAAGGTCCTCCCGACTTAGATGATGTCTTAAAAAATCTGTTTGGAAAATTCGGTAAAGGCGGTTCATCTGGTGGCGGCACAAACCTGAGTGGGAAAGGGTTTATGTATATCGCAATTGTGGCGTTTGTTATTTACGCGCTGAGCGGTTTTTACACCATTAAGGAAGCTGAAAAAGGTGTCCTCCTTAGATTCGGTGAATTTAATGGTTTAGTTGACCCAGGTCTTAACTGGAAACTGACATTTATCGATCAGGTCATGCCGGTCAACGTGCAAGAAATCAGCTCACTCTCTTCCAGGGGAGCCATGTTAACAGAAGACGAAAACATGGTGAGTGTTGAAATGGAAGTTCAATTCAGAGTCGTCGATCCCTATCGCTGGGTTTACGCGGTGATAGACCCACGAACCTCGTTAAGCCAAGCCTTCGACAGTGCAATTCGTTACGTTATCGGCCATTCAACCATGGATGATATCTTAACGGGCGGTCGTGAAGTGATCAGAGCTCGGGTAGAAGAAGAGTTACAAGCCATCGTTGCACCATACGAAATGGGTGTAGCTGTCGTTGGTCTTAACTTCTCTAACTCAAGACCTCCAGAGGAAGTGAGAGCTGCGTTTGACGATGCAATTGCTGCGCAAGAGGACCAGGAACGTTTTATTCAAGAAGCCGAAGCCTATGCTCGTGAGCGAGAGCCCGCAGCGCGCGGTGAAGTTAATCGCATTAACGAAGAAGCCCAAGCGTACAAAGAGCAAATCATCTTGGAAGCACAGGGTGAGGTTGCTAGATTTGAGGAGTTGTTACCACAATTTGAAGCTGCGCCGGAAGTCACCAGACAGCGGATATATATCGAGACAATGGAGCAGGTATTCAATAATACCAGCAAGGTTATGGTAGATACGCAAGGCTCAGGTAACTTAATGTTCTTGCCATTGGATCAAATTATGAGGCAATCAAATACGCAAACTGACTTGCAGGACATTACTAACAGCCGTCTTCAAGAAATACTTAATGATCGAAACAGCGCAAACACGCGAGACAATAACAATGTTCGCGGCTCATCCGTGCGCCAAGGGAGGAATTAGCATATGAAAGCTCTAGGCGCTATTGCACTAGCGATATTTATCGTGTTGGGCATAAGTTCTCTTTTTATTGTGTCAGAAGGGACCAGATCAATTGTCATTTTATTCGGTAAGGTGAATATGGACTCGGACGGCCAACCTGTTGTCTATGAGCCGGGACTTCACTTGAAGGTGCCGTTGTTCGCACGAGTACAAAAGCTCGATGCTCGTATCCAAACCCTTGATGAAAGAGCTGACCGATTTGTAACAAGCGAAAAAGAAGACCTTATCGTCGATTCTTATGTGAAGTGGAAAATAACGGACTTCGCACGCTACTATCTGTCAACTGGCGGCAATAAGGCGCAGGCAGAAACGTTATTAAAGCAGCGTGTGACCAACGGATTGAGAGCGGAGTTTGGTACTCGAACTATTAACCAGATTGTATCTGGAGAACGTTCTGAACTCATGGATGATGCGCTGCGTCAAGCGGGCGGAAGTTCAGACCAATTGGGCATCGAAATTCTGGATGTTAGAGTTAAACAGATTAACTTACCGACAGAAATCAGTAATAACATCTTTAATCGTATGCGCGCTGAGCGGGACGCGGCTGCTAGAGAATACCGTTCGAAAGGGCAGGAGCAAGCCGAAATCATTCGTGCAAATATAGATGCAAAAATTACGGTTATGCTTGCAGATGCGCAAAGAAACGCGAGGCAACTCAAAGGTGAAGGTGATGCGCTTGCTGCGCAAATCTATGCACAAACCTACAATAAAAACCCTGAATTTTATAGTTTCTTGAGAAGTATGGATGCATATCGCCAAAGCTTTTCAAACAAATCTGACATTCTTGTGATTGAGCCGAACAGCGATTTCTTCCGCTACATGAAAGAGTCTTCTGGCGCACAATAGCTGATTACTTTATTAAAAGCGTCATTAGTATTCACATACTGATGACGCTTTTTCATTAGGTTTAACCAAAAAGGACCCAAATATTGCCAACCGATGCTAATTCCAAAACGATGAATAATGGCCAGGAACCTTCATCAAACTCTGGTTGGTTTTCTAGGTTTTTAGCTGCTGTTGAATGGCTTGGCAATTTACTTCCTCATCCCATTACGCTTTTTGCAAGCCTTGCCCTTTTTATTGTTGTGCTCAGCGGTATTCTCGGATATTTCGAAGTATCAGTCCTTGACCCAAGACCCGAAGGCGCGAAAGGTAGAGAGGCTGATGGCATTATTGAAGTAATTTCACTAATGAATGCTGAAGGCCTTCAGCGCATCGTAATGGAATTGGTAACTAACTTTACGGGATTTGCACCGTTAGGGACGGTACTTGTTGCGCTTCTAGGCGTGTCTGTTGCTGAGCATTCTGGCTTGCTGAGTACGGTTATGCGCGCAATGGTCATGAATGCATCCAGAACCGCCGTGACCGTCGTTGTGGTTTTTGCCGGTGTTGTTTCAAACACTGCTTCCGAACTTGGTTACGTCGTGCTGATACCATTGGCAGCGATGATATTTCATAGTCTAGGCAGGCATCCTCTCGCTGGACTCGCAGCTGCTTTTGCAGGTGTTTCGGCAGGCTACAGCGCCAATTTACTTCTTGGCACTGTTGACCCGTTGCTTTCAGGGATTACGCAAGACGCTGCTCGTATGATAGATCCTGATTATGTGGTAGGGCCTGAAGTAAATTGGTTCTTTATGATTGGCAGTACATTTCTAGTTGCGGTCATGGGGGCTATCGTCACTGAGAAAATTGTTGAGCCAAGATTAGGCGTTTACGACCCCTCAGAAGCGTCTATCGATTTAGGGGCACAGAAAATAGATGCACCTACACCACAAGAAATTAAAGCCATGAAATGGGCTGGCTTTAGCTTTGTTTTTGTTTGTGTGTTATTGGCACTGACAATTGTTCCTGAAAATGGAATTTTGAGGAATCCAGAAACGGGCGAAGTGGCTGGCAGCCCCTTTTTAAAAGGTATCGTGGCATTTATTTTCGTTACATTCGCCATTCCCGGATTTGTCTATGGCCGAGTCGCTGGGACGATGAAAAACGATAAGGACATCATTGACGCCATGGCAAAAAGTATGAGCTCAATGGGCTTATACATCACGTTGGTGTTCTTTGCAGCGCAGTTCGTAGCGTTCTTTAAATGGACCAATTTAGGAACAGTGTTGGCGGTTAAAGGTGCGGCATTTTTACAAGCAACAGGCTTGGATGGGCCTGAGGTTTTTGTTCTATTTATAATGATGTGCGGCGTTGTTAACTTGTCTCTCGGCAGTGCATCGGCGCAATGGGCGGTGACTGCACCAATCTTTGTCCCTATGCTAATGCTGATAGGATTTGCGCCTGAAACTATTCAAGCTGCCTATCGTATTGGCGACTCTGTGACCAACGTTATTTCTCCAATGATGAGTTACTTTGGGTTGATTCTTGCCATAGCCGCCAGATACAAAAAAGACATTGGAATGGGGACACTGATAGCAACAATGTTGCCTTACACTATGGTATTTATTGTGGGTTGGACTATATTCTTTTACGTGTGGGTATTTGTCATCGGAATGCCGGTTGGGCCAGGGGCGGCAACATATTATCAACCATAGTTATTGACGCTCGCAATCCTCTAGTGCGCAGCAAATAATTTAATTTAATCTTAAATGCAATCAACTAGCGTAATTAAGGTACGTATGTCAAAAAACCTCTCAATATTTCATGAAGTATAAGTCTCAGCTTGAGTTTACCCACAAGCAACCAGATAAGATTGGCGTGCTTATTACAAACTTAGGCACGCCAAAAGCGCCTACTAAACAGGCGCTTAAGCCCTACCTAAAAGAATTCTTATCTGACCCCAGAGTCGTTGAATTCCCAAGATTTTTATGGTGGTTTATTCTCAACGGCATTATTTTGAATATTCGTCCCAAACGCTCTGCAGCAGCATATCAAACGGTATGGACGGAACAGGGCTCACCGCTTTTACTGCATACCAAAAACCAATGTGAAGGTATAGAAGCCCGTATAAAGGCTGAATATGGCGATACTGTCATTATTGATTATGCGATGCGATATGGCGAGCCATCTATACATTCAGCAATTGACAATTTGCTGAATAAAGGTGCTCGAAAGCTCTTTGTTTTGCCGCTTTACCCGCAGTATTGCGCCTCGACGACAGGCTCAACTTTTGATGCACTTGCTTCAGATTTCAAAAAGCGTAGATGGTTGCCTGAGCTGCGGTTTTTAAATCACTACTGCGATAATGAGGCTTACATTGATTGTTTGGCGACCAAAATAGAGAATCATTGGGAAAAACACGGAAGGGCAGAGAGGCTGGTACTTTCGTATCACGGGATCCCAAAGCGATATTTGATGAATGGTGACCCTTATCATTGCCAATGCCACAAGACCTCTCGATTGGTCGCTCGAAAGCTTGGCTTAACTGAGCACGATTATGTAACCACTTTTCAATCGCGGTTCGGCAGAGAGGAATGGCTTAAACCGTACACTGATGAAACATTAAAATCACTGCCGAAACAAGGTGTAAGCAGTATCCAAGTGTGCTGTCCTGGTTTTTCGTCTGATTGTTTAGAAACAATAGAAGAAATTGGTGAAGAAAATAAAGAGTATTTCTTGGAAAATGGTGGAGAAAGGTTCGAATACATCGAGGCACTTAACAGTGATCCGCAACACTTAGATATGTTGTCAGATTTAGTTATCAATAATATTAAAGACTGGAAAATGGATAACGATATCGAGCTTCGAGAAGCATTGGCAAACGTGATGGGCGCAGAGAAGTGACACATCCAAATGTAGAAAAAGACGACAGT
This sequence comes from Glaciecola sp. UBA2563, assembly GCA_002340325.1. GTDB lineage: Bacteria > Pseudomonadota > Gammaproteobacteria > Enterobacterales > Alteromonadaceae > Glaciecola. The sequence goes on from DDLV01000108.1 coordinate 38,592, forward strand.
TTCCAAGCGCCTGAAGAATTATTGCAAGCGCAAGCGTTGGCGAATCTACTTGATTATGCAGTGCGCATCCCTGTTATTGGTATTCGTGTTGGCCTAGACTCGCTGGTGGGGCTTATCCCAGTCCTAGGGGATGGCATAATGTTTTTTGCATCAATGCGGATCCTTTACTTGGGATACAAAATGAACCTACCGAAACCACTGTTAGGCAATATGTTGCGCAACAGCGTTTTTGATATGCTGCTTGGATTCATACCTTTGGTAGGAGATATCTTCGATCTTTTCTTCAAAGCTAATATCAAAAACGTTCGAATTATGGAGCAATATTGGGTGTCTCAAAACAAGGATATAATTGATGCATATGCTAAGAAAAAATACGACGAGTGGCAGAGTAGCATCGAGAATTAAACAAGCACTATCTAATCTTTTTTGCTAACACCATCACTATCCACGGCGTATTTTTCTAAATCATCTAAGCTAATCACCTCTAATGCTTTAATGTTTGTTGATGACAACACCACCGGTGGCGCAACGCCTGCGTCAAACGCTTGTTTCCATCTACCTGCACAGACGCACCATTTATCTCCATCCTTCAATCCTGGGAAATCATATTGTGGATTTGGTGTTGATAAATCATTACCCACTGACTTCGAATATTCCAAAAATTCGTCGGTAACAAGTGCGCATACACTGTGATTACCAAAGTCGCTTATTGGGACATAACAAAACCCTTCTCGTGTGTAGCCCGTATTACCGCAACAGAGACGAAGAGGTTGACCGTAGACGTTTTTTGCGTTTGCCATATTTTTACTTAATAAAGTGTTGTTTCAAGGTATATACGATGTTAGACAAAAGTGAGCTTAAAAAAGTCAGTAAAAATGATAGTGAGGTATCTCCTGATGAAATAGCGCGTTTCGACAAAATGGCTGAGGCATGGTGGGACCCCGATGGAGATTATAAAGCTGCTATCGCCTTTAACGAAGCGCGTGTCAGTCATTTTATCGAAAAAATCTGCGACCATTATAATCGAAAGTCCAATACAGCCAATTGCCTAAGAGATATCTCCATACTGGATTTAGGCTGCGGTGGTGGATTAGTGTCAGAGGCAATGGCAAGTCGAGGAGCCCAAGTGACTGGAATTGATGCCAGCGAATTGAGTATCGAGGTAGCAAAACGTCATGCAGCAAAATCACGCCTTTCGATAACTTATGAGCATACACTTGCGAGAGAACTTATTAAGCGGCAACAAAAGTTTGATGTTGTTATTAACGCTGAGGTCATTGAACATGTGCCTGACCAAAAAGGGCTGGTAAAACAATGCAGTCAACTCACAAAAAAAGACGGGTTAGTGATACTCGCTACTTTGAATAGGACGATCACAGCATACTTTATCGCGATAATCGGTGCAGAGTACATTATGCGTTACCTACCAATTGGCACGCATAGCTGGGGTTATTTTGTCAGCCCACTGCAGTTGAACAGTTGGGCATCATTAGCTCAGTTAAAGTTGATGCAAGAAATTGGTATGCGTTTCAATCCATTTTCTAAAAAATGGTCTTTTACCGATAGTCTAAAAGTTAATTATGTACAAACTTACCGAAAACTATAGCGCAAATTTCCTTAAAGAATAATGGCGATTAATTCGATACTAATATATTGGGGAAAGAGAAATTAGTTAACAATATAGAGTCTAAGTAGATGATCGTTGTATTGCTGATAGTGATTAATCTGTTGCTACTGTTAGTGATCGGAATAGGCGTTGCTATGATTTATGGAAAAGTAAAAACAACAACGACATTTTCCGACAATGAGGTGAAATCCCTCAAGCGTAAACATAGAAATGAAACAAGCTATAAGAAGAATTCAGAAGACTTGCAACTTCGAATCAACAAACAAGCGGACGATGCGTTAAATGCAATGTCAATGCTGCAACGGTTTGTACCCAAACAATTCATTGAACACTTCAGACATCATGGACTAGATTCAATTGAATTGGGACATGCTATTGATACTAATGTTTCCATAATGTTCTGCGATATCAGAGACTTTACTGGTCTGGCTGAAAATATGCAGCCAAAAGAGTTAATGAACTTTCTGAACTCTTATTTCTATCGCATGAACGCGCGCATACATGAAAACGCAGGATTCATCGATAAGTTTATTGGCGATGCGATTTTAGCCATCTTTGATCGACATACGTCTAACGAAAATAGCTCAGTTGACGCAATTAATGCATCAATCGAGATATACAAGGCGTTAGAGCTCTATAATTCACATCGACAAAAAAGCGGGTATCAACCTATTAAGATCGCAATAGGCCTGCACCATGGAAGTGCTGTGCTTGGAACTGTTGGTTCAGAAGATAGGATGGACACCACTGTTATTGGTGATACTGTAAATGTGGCAGAAAGAATCGAAAAACTCAGTACAGAGTATGATGTTGATATTTTAGTAAGCGGCAGTGTATTAAACAACGCTAAAAAACATAGCAACTTTGCATATAGATTCGTCGATAGACTTAGAGTTAAAGGAAGGCAAAAAATCATTGATGTCTATGAAGTATTCGATCATTTGTCCGATCAACAAAGAAGCAATAAGATTTCTGTGGCCGATCTTATAGAACAAGGTGTGATGAATCGAATGAAGTACGAATGGGATGATGCATTAGCGTGTTTTGAAGAAGCGATAAAACGCGAACCTCAAGATCGCCTTGCTTTTTACCACTTAAAAAAGTGTATTGAATTAAGAAACGCCCATAGAGCTATGCTAAGTAATGATGAACTAGACATCCTAATCTAGGCGACAATAAAAACTACATAGTATTTCTCACCATTGTAATTTCCACTCAATTTTTTGTTCTTATTGCAGATAATATAATTAATGAAGGGCCTAATGGACAGTTGTGTTTTTAGACGACTGTTAATTGGCCTGAAAATCTTGAACATCCTATTTACGCAGCCATTGATAACGAAAAGGACAGGTATTGATAGTACATTTAAGCATTAGCCTCTTAAATTACTCATATACGTGAAATGAATAAATGAAACTCAGCCTTGAAGAAAAAGTATCACTGACAAAAATCTTGCATTTATATAAGCACGTGGGCGTGCTTGCCTTCGTGCACCCTATTATTGGGTTGATGTTGTGCGCTATTTTTTGGAACACGGTCCCCGTTCAATATCTTGGTCAGTGGATGGCGGTACTAATGGTCGTTGTACTTGCCAGAAGTTTGAGTTTTCTCAAATTTAAACGGGTTGCCAGTAATCGCCAAGGCTTAAAAGGGTATGAAATTTATAGTTTGATTTTTTCCTTTCTAAGTGGCGCATGTTTCGGCGCTGCCTTTGTTTTTCTTGCGTACACGCAACCACCCGCAACTCACACCACGATTGCACTTATGTCGATTATGCTGATCGGTGTTTCTGCATTTGGCTTCGTCTCATCAATGAAAGACACGTTCGCATTCACACTCCCTGTTTTTGGTCCACTCATCGCTTACTTTGGATATTTAATGAGCTTTGACGGATACATGCTAGCGAGCATTCTATCGCTTTATGCTATTGTTTTATTTCGGTCAATGTCACCGATATCAAGCTCATTGGATGATTTATTTGAGCTTCGCATCGTGCACGAAGAAGCGGGAAGAACGATTGAAAGTCTAGAAGGTAAATTGCGCGAAATGACAGTGGAAGACGCAAAGACGCACATCTTCAACCGTAGATTCTTCGATTTATCGATTAACAACGAACTTCGTCGAGCGATAAGAACCAACAGCAGTCTTGCACTCGTGCTCATCGATATCGATTGTTTTAAACACTACGTAAATAAATACGGAATGGAAATCGGCGACAAGTGTCTGGGTGCCGTAGCCGGTATCCTAAAATCTTCGGTACAGCGCGGGGGCGAGTATGTAACGCGATATGACGGTGACAAATTTGGCTTGATACTGCCCAATACTACAGCTGAAGAAGCCGAGCGATTTGCGTTAAAGCTGCAAGATGTCATCCTGCGAGCAAATATTGAACACAAAGCCACAACGGTACAAGGGCTTAACAGAATTTCCGTTAGCGCTGGAATAAGTGAAATTGACCATGGTATGCCTATCGACAGAAAGGACCTTATAGCGAACGCAGAAGCTGCTTTGAACCATGCAAAACATCTTGGACGTTGTTCTATTGTTGTACACAGAGATAAGATGGAGTCTGCTGTCTCACGTCAAGCTCTGAGTCTGGAGTAAACATAGACAACGCACGCATACAGAGTTGCTTTTTTGACGCCTTCTGTAACACTTGCTACAGGTTAAAAAAGCTTAGGCTCTACAAATGCATATCTACGACACAAAGACAGCGCCAACCCCACGTCGTGTGAGAATTTTCTTAGCCGAGAAAAACATTGATATCCAGTACATTCAAGTCGACATCGTCACTGGAGAAAACTTATCCAGCGAAATGAGGGTGAAAAATCCAATTGGCAAAGTTCCAATTTTGGAATTAGACGACGGAACTTGCATTGCTGAAAGTGATGCCATATGCACCTACTTTGAAGCAATCCAACCAAACCCTAGTTTGCTCGGTGAAAGTCCCCTAGAAAAAGGTCTTATTGCACAATGGGCACGACAGGTTGAATTTGGCTTGTTCATGCAGGTGGGCATGTGTTTTCAACATTCAACGGGTTATTTTAAAGATAGAATGACGCCGGTTCCTGAATTTGGTAAGCAAGCAGGAATTAATGCAAATAAGTTCTTACATCTGCTAGATAAGCGACTAGCGGATAACGCCTTTATCACGGGAGATAAGTTTAGTATCGCCGACATTACCGCTTTTTGTGCCATTGATTTTGCACGCGTTGTCGATATCCGAATATCCGATACGCAGCAGAATTTACATCGATGGTATAGTGAAATAAAGGCTAGACCTTCTTCTAAGGCTTAACCAGAGACTAACTGTAACAACTGCGTTATTGTTTCTGCTTCTTCTGCAGGTTTATCCCAGCGGATCCTATGAACACGTGGAAAACGCATTGCAACGCCTGACTTGTGTCTATTAGATTTGTGGATTGAGTCAAAGGCGATTTCGCACACGAGTGTTTTGTTGACATCTTTAACGGGGCCAAATCGGCCTATCGTATTATTTCTCACCCACTTGTCCAATGCCTTTAATTCTTCATCAGTAAAGCCTGAATATGCTTTGCAAATAGGCAGCAGCTGTTGGCCGTGCCAACAGCCAAAGGTGAAGTCTGAGTAAAATGATGAACGAATACCGTGGCCTCGCTGTGCGTACATGACAACGGCATCAATGAGCAAAGGATCTCTTTTCCATTTGTACCAATAACCCTTTGGACGCCCGGCTACATAAGTAGAAGAGCGCCGCTTTATCATGAGACCTTCTACGTAATGTGAATTTTCTCGTGTAACATTACTGCGAATTTCACTAAGTTCTTGAAGGTTCTCAAAAGCAATACCTCGCGATAAAAACAGGAACGAAAACGTTTGTTGGGTGTACCAAGATGAAAGCTGCTGCATTCTCTGGTCAAGCATCATGCCTCGCAAATCATTGCCATTCAAAAATAAGCAGTCATATAAAATTATTCCCACTGGATAGGCAGATATTAGCTTCTTAGATGGCTTTTTCTTATTCAAGCGTTGCTGTAAATTGTTAAAACTACCGATCGTGACACTCGTTGTATGATTTACCTTGCTAATCACAAAAATGTCGGCATTCTTTTCTATTTTGCTGTCCTTGCAATCAAGGTGTTCTAATGCAACCAATTCACCATCAAAAACGCCGTTGATATCCTGGTAATTAAGGTTTTCAACAATATCAGGAAAAGAATAACTTATATCATCACCTGTACGACTGTATAAGGCCCTGCCATTTTCGGACACTGATAACTGAACACGGATACCATCGAATTTCCATTCAGCTCTAAACTTATCCGGCAGTATTGTGTTTAAAACGCCGTCATCCGCTGGATGAGCAAGCATTACTGGTTGAAAAACAACTCTATCACTTACGTCTGGTAGCTCTCCATTTCCATCTAACCACGTCAATAACTCGATGTAGGGAGGTTTAATTGCATGCCAAACTCTCTCAATATCTTCTAAAGTAACGTCGGGGTTGTTTTCTTTGCCGTATTCGGCAAGCACTTTCTTTAAAAACCTGGCGGATACACCGATACGAAGCCCTTTAGTGCCTAATTTTAATAGGGCCCAGCGCTGCGAGGCATTCAACTTATTCAGCAGCTGCGTTAGAAACTGCGCGTTTTGCACCTGATTACCTGATTTGAAGGTACCGATTATATTGCTCAATGTTGGAACTTGTTTTAATGGGGGAGGATCATTCTCTGCTTCTCGCCAAAGATGTGATACTGTTTCACTCATCTCACCTACGTAGTCATAACTCAAGTCAAATAACACAGGGTCAACGCGTCCAATGGTTAAATCCTTTATCATTTTTCGCTTGAAAAATTGAAAGTCTAATGTGCCGGCTATAGCAGAAACTGCCCAGCCACGCTCAGGATCAGGCGTTGTTCGCAAATACTCTTTAAGGAGTGTTGCCTTCACATTATTACTGTTGATGAAATACAACTTATCCACAAGATTGGCAAATGCTTGCATTAAGAATTAGCATCCTCTTCATAACCCACTAATGAAAGCGCCTTTGCTTTGAAGCCAAGTGTTTTGGCAAAATGTACTAGCGCTTCTTCACGGCCATGTGTGACCCAAAGCTCATCAGGATTGATATCTTGTAACGTCTGAATTAACTCATTCCAGTCCGCGTGGTCACTTATAATCAAAGGTAATTCTGCGCGTCTCTGCTTTGAACGCGCCCTAATTTGCATCCAGCCTGACGCCATGCAAGTCATCACATTAGGCAGTTTTCGAGACCATCTATCATTTAATGCCGAAGGTGGCGCAAGCACAATTTCTCCGGCCAGTGTTTTGGTATTTTCTACCGATGAGACAGGGATAAGTTCTCCTAATATCATTCCTTGTGTTTCGTAGTATTTACACAGATTGATCAAGGCACCATGAATATAAATTGGCTTGGTATAGTTTAACTCACGGAGTGCGATTATAACTCGCTGGCACTTCCCTAATGCATAGACGCCAACAAGGTGGCAGCGCTGTGGAAACAATGCAAGTGAATCAAGGAGCTTTTGCATTTCCCGTTCAATCGGTGGATGTGTAAAAACAGGTAGTCCAAATGTTGCTTCGCTAATAAATACATCACATTTGACAACGTCGAATGCGGTACAAGTCGGATCAAAATGTCGCTTGTAATCACCCGAAACGACAACTCTGTAATCGCATGCTTCAATTACCGCTTGTGCTGAACCTAGAATGTGTCCTGCTGGCGCAAAACGAAGCGTTCCCTCACCCAAGACCTTTTCTTCAGAATATGCCATAGGCACACTTCGCTCACAAAAATCATCACCGTAACGAATGCGCATAATGTCCAGTGTTTGTGGGGTTGCATAAACTTCCGAATGACCTGGTCGCGCATGGTCAGCATGTCCGTGGGTTATAATCGCTCTTTGAACAGGCGTTACAGGGTCGATGTAAGCGGCAAGTGGCTTGCAATAGAGTCCGTTTTTGTCAGACCTTAACCATGTTTGAGGGTGTGCTTTCATTAAAAATGCGTGCGGCTTTTTGTTTTATACAAAAAGCCGCACGCATTTGGTTTATTTTTGGGTGTTTATATATGCGATATCAGTGAAGTTTAAAACTTGATACCATGTCAGCAAGTTTACTCGCCTGATTTTGCATCTTTTCGGAAGAAGCTGCTGCCTCTTCAACCATTGATGCATTCTGCTGTGTCATTGTATCCATGCCTTTAACGGCTGCGCTGATTTCAGCAATGCTCGATGCTTGTTCTGCCGATGCGCTATCTATCTCAGACATGATGTCATGGACGTGCTTGATAGATGTAACAATTTGCTGCATTGTGTCGCCGGAGCTGCCAACTAATTTGTTCCCATCTTCAATTCTCGATACTGAGTCTGATATTAGCGTTTTGATGTCTTTTGCGGCATTTGCTGAGCGTTGAGCAAGGGTTCTTACCTCGGCTGCCACGACGGCGAAACCGCGGCCTTGTTCACCTGCACGAGCCGCTTCTACAGCAGCGTTAAGCGCCAAAATATTTGTTTGGAAAGCGATCCCATCAATCACACCGATTATTTCAGAGATCTTTCCAGCTGATTCTGTAATTGAAGCCATTGTGCTCACCACTGACCTGTTCAATTCACCGCCACTTGTCGCTACATGCGACGCATCCACTGCAAGTCCATTTGCCTTGTTTGCGTTTTGTGAATTAAGACTGATGGTTTGCGCAAGTTGTTCCATGGTTGCTGCCGTTTCTTGCAAGCTGTTTGCTTGTTGTTCGGTCCTTGATGACAATTCCATGTTGCCCTTTGCAATTTCAGCGGCAACATTACTTGTTGTCTTAGCTGCATCGCTAATCCGCTTGATAATGTCGTTCAAATGAGAAACAAAGTGATTCATCTCCAGCGCAAGCCCGTAAAATTCATTCGTCTTATCAACGTCTATAGTGGCGCGGAGATCGCCTTTTGAGAGCTTCATCAGGGTGTTTTTAATATCGGTTATGATGTTTTTTCTTTCGGTGATATTACTCGCGTACTTAACAACCTTATATGGATTACCATTGCTGTTGAAGATTGGGTTGTATGACGCTTGCAGCCAGAGCGTTTCGCCATTTTTAGCCACTCGCTCTATTTCATCAGCCATGAATATTCCTTTACCAAGGTCAGTCCACAGTTTTCTGTATTCGTCAGTATTCGCCTGTTCTGGTTTCATGAAGATGCGGTGATGTTGACCCTTGATTTCTTCTAGTGAGTAACCAGTTGTTGCCAAAAACGCGTCATTTGCAGCAATGATAGTTCCATCGAGATTGAATTCGATAACAGCTTGTGACCTTTTAATCGCTTCTATTTGACCAGCATGGTCGTTGTAAATACGTTTTTGTTCGGTTATATCCGTTGCGAATTTTATGACTTTAACGACAACACCTTTTTCGTTAAATACAGGGTTATAAGACGCAGACAACCAAATTTCGTGTCCACCTTTCCTAACGCGTTTCGCTTCGGAGCTAAAGAATTCACCAGACTTTAGGCGTTGCCAAAAGGTGCTGTAATCTGCTGAGTTTTTGATTTCTTCCGGTGCAAACATACTGTGGTGTTTACCCACAATTTCGTTTAGTTCATAACCCATTGCAGCTTGAAAGTTACTGTTGGCGGTGAGAATTGTGCCATCTGGTGTAAATTCAATGACTGCCTGCGAACGGTCCATTGCGTCTAAGATCGCAGACTTATTTACGTAGTCTGACACGTCTTGCCATTGCACCAAAATGCCTAGTTTAGAACCGCCACTAGTGGTTAGCTGCGATAACGTGAAACGACCGTGTGCGTGCTCGTTTTCAACGTCGATTTGTTTGTCAAAAGGGAGTTTCTTGTAGTTGGGTAAAATAGTCGAGACGAGACTACCCACTATATTTGAAGATTTGGATTTCGGTGCTATTTTCGTGAATGCCGAACTACTGTCTTTAACATACGTATCCATTGCGTCATTAGTAGCTACAATCTTTCCTTCATTGGATACTAAAAAAGAGGCAACGCAACAAGCGTTAAAAGTTTGATTCGCTAAGGCCAATAGTTGTTCAGCTTCGCTAACTTGTTGTTTTTTTTCTTGCTGATCAATGTCGTCGAGAATGCCACTTTTGAATTTGCTAAAAATTGTCATATATAAATACCGAAAAATTTATCAGAGATAACGTTGCGGTTAGGTGCTCGATTTTATATCCGAAACTCCTCAACCATCTAATGGTATACATCGACCAAAAAATAAAATATTTGAATGAAAAATCATCAGTTTTAGTAAAAACAATTGTGTAAAGTGGACAAAATTAAACTATCCGATACGCTCGGTTTTATTGACTGTTTTTATACGCCTATGTTTAACCTGAAAGTGGAGACACAAACGATTGAATGCGAATAAACGCGTATTTATTCCGAATCTCGTAAAGCGCTGGTTTGAAGAGAAAGGTTGGCAAATTCGTGCATATCAAAAGAGCATGCTGCGTGCATTCGCAAATAGAGAATCCGCTTTATTAATTGCGCCGACAGGCGCGGGTAAAACACTGTCCGGATTTTTGCCTAGCTTAATTGATATTCATCGTAATTCGCCGCAAAAGCGCGTATTACATACATTATACATTTCACCTTTGAAAGCATTGACATACGATATCGAGCGTAATCTAAATGCGCCAATCAACGACATGTCAATGGATATTAAGGTGGCCTCTCGGACTGGTGATACGTCAGCGTACCAACGTAGCCAGCAACGAAAGAATCCTCCAGATGTGCTGTTGACCACGCCAGAATCTCTGATGTTAATGCTCAGTTATGTAGATGCAAATGCACTATTTTCGTCACTGAAGTGCGTGATTGTCGATGAAGTGCATAGTTTCGCAAATAGCAAACGCGGCGACTTCACGGCATTGGCACTGGCGAGGCTAAGCGCTATCAATACCTCATTTATCCGGTTTGGACTCTCTGCTACGGTGGCTCATCCACAGCAGATTGCAGGTTGGTTAGGTAAAAGTGGAGAACCTTGTAAATTAATAACCGCGAGTTCCAGAGTCAAACCGAAAGTGCGCATTTTAACCAGTAAAACGCGTATGCCGTTTGGTGGGTACATGGCGAAGTATGCGATGAAGGAAGTTTATCAAGCGATTGAAAAGGCAAATTCAAGTCTCGTATTTGTTAATACCAGAGCTCAAGCTGAATTGATTTTTCAAGCGCTTTGGGAAGAAAACAAAAAAGGACTGGCAATTGCTATATATCATGGCTCGTTATCCAAGGAACAACGAGTGAAAACTGAAGAGCTTATGTCGCAAGGCAAGCTTAAAGCGGTTGTTTCGACATCTGCACTTGAACTTGGCATTGACTGGGGTGATGTTGAGCTTGTTATTCAAGTAGGTGCACCCAAAGGTGTCAGTCGATTGTTACAACGGATTGGTCGTTCTAACCACAGACTTAATGAACCCAGTAAAGCACTACTTGTACCAGCAAACAGGTTTGAGGCGCTTGAATGTCTATCTGCTATAGATGCAATAAAAAAAGGCGAACTCGATGGCGATGCGCCCATGAGTGGGGCGCTGGATATCATTCCTCAGTTTATTTTGAATTGTTTATGCAGTGCGCCTTCAACCATTGACGAGTTGTATATGCAGGTCCTTGATGCTGCGCCGTATGGGGGATTAGACAAAGATACATTCAACCAGTTGTTTGCCTTTACGCAAGACGGCGGATATGCCCTGAGTAGTTACGAGCGATACAATCGCTTGACCGAAATATCTGCAGGTGTATTTGCGCCTGCAAATAAGCGTGTGATTGCAAGACATCGACAAAATATAGGGACAATTGTTGAAGCTGGACGATTGAAAGTAAAACGCTTATCTAAAAAACACAGTGGTAAGATCATTGGCGAAGTAGAAGAATACTTTGCGCAACAATTGGTAAAGGGTGATACCTTTTTCTTTGCTGGAGAGGTACTCATTTTTGAAGGCGTTCGAGATATGATTCTCGAGGCTAAACCTGGCAAAGCGCGAGAACCCAAGATACCAAGCTATGTTGGCGGACAGATGCCCCTCTCGACGTATCTTGCTGACGCCGTTAGACATTTGCTAAATACCCCGGATAAATTGAAACGTTTGCCAAAGCAAGTTATCGATTGGCTGCAACTGCAGCAAGATTTTTCTCAGCTTCCAAAGCCAAGTCGTGTGCTTATTGAACAGTTCCCGTATAGGCAGGCAGAATATGCTTTGTTTTATACGTTTGAAGGTCGTAAAGCAAACCAAACCCTAGGGATGCTAATGACTAAACGAATGGAAAAAATGAAATTAAATCCATTGAGTTTTTCAGTCACCGATTACGGCTTATCTATTTGTTCAGTATCACCCATTCAACCGTCACATATCAATGCGCTTTTTAGTCCTGATATACTCGGCGATGAACTTGAAAACTGGATGTTAGAAGCAGCGATGTTAAAACGATCATTTAGGCGAGTCGCCGTTGTAAGTGGGCTGATAGAACAACAATATCACAGCCAGAAAAAATCTATGCGTCAAGTTACGTTCTCAACTGATTTAATATATGACACCTTGCGAGAATACGATAAAGATCACGTGCTATTGAAAGTAACGCGGCAAGATGCCGAACGAGAGCTATTGGATTTGACCCGAACAGCGGATTTGCTAATTCGATTTGATGGGGCAGTTGATTTTGTTAAACTTACCAAACCTTCGCCAATGGCTATTCCAATTGTGCTTGACGTGCGAAGCGAAAGAGTTACAGGCGCGGGTATGCAAGCTATGTTAGAGCAAGCGTCGCTTTATCAGGAAGCTGAAGAAATGATGGAGGACATAAGAGCACTCCTATCACAGGCTTAGACATAGTCAGAATTTTACTCGCGGAGTACCGTTGTCCTTCCGACCGAACCAAATCAAAATCAGCCGCCAATGCTTGAACAAAACTCGTTAACTAATTTGGTCTTGGAGCACGATGCAATTCCAGCACAGTTTGTCCAACAACGCTTTTTATTAGACGGTGCGGGTGTTCTTTTTTGGCCAAAACAAGATATCTTGGTTTTCTCCGATTTGCATTTCGAGAAGGGTAGTTTTCTAACGCAATTTGCTCATCCATTGCCAAGATTTGATACAAAAGAGACACTCACTCGAATGCGCCTTCTGTTATCGCGTTATATGCCAAAAACTGTCATTTGTTTAGGGGATAGTTTTCATGATGGAAATGCATTTCAACGAATGGACAGCACACTAATTGATTTGCTGAACCAAATGGTGAGTGAGACATCAAATTGGATATGGGTTCTGGGCAATCACGATCCCCAAATACCCCCATTTATACATGGTGACCGAGAGAACGATTTAGCGATCGAAAATATAGTTTTTGCACATGAGCCATGCATAAAAACACTATCGTCAGGTCAGGCAATGCTGTTTGGACACTACCATCCTAAAGCATCTTCGGTTGTAGCAAGGCATAAAGCAGTAGGAGGCTGTTTTGTGCAGTGTGACAAGGTATTCATCATGCCAGCGTTTGGAAAATACACAGGCGGGTTGTCAGTCAAGAGCGATGTTATTCAATCGCTTATAAATGAAAATACAGCCAAACTTTATTTAACGTATAGAAAGAAAGTTTACTTGATATAGTTAACCAAAAATACACGCTCGAAAAGCGTTATAACTGGATGAAAAATCTAAGGAATAATCGTGGTAGATCAAAAAAAGTTAGCCGTCATCATCGGCACCAATAAAGGCATTGGTTTTGAATTGTGTAAGCAATACATTGAAAAAGGCTATGATGTAATTGCAACTTGTCGACAGTCTAACACTGCACTTGAGCAACTTGAATGCGACGTAATAGAAGGTATCGACGTATCTGCACAACCATCAGTTGAGTTAATTAAAAGCAAGATTAAGCATGAGCGAATTGATGTGCTCATTCACAATGCGGGTATTTTAGAATCTGATCAAATATCAACAATTGATTTTGAGAGTATGCGACAACAATTTGAAATAAATTCACTTGGTCCGTTACGCACGATTCTATCCCTTGAGGCAAAGCTTGGAAAAGGCTCCAAGGTCGGCATTGTAAGTTCCAGAGTAGGCTCAATCGACGACAACGACAGTTCGAATAATTATGGTTATCGCGTGTCCAAGGCTGCTGTAAACATGATCGGGAAATGTTTAAGCATCGATATGGCACCAAAAGAAGTTGCAATAGCACTTTTACATCCTGGATATGTTCGTACAGACATGACGCAAATGCGAGGTCTTATCGATGCAGACGAATCAGCCGCTGGACTAATCGCACGAATGGATGAGCTAAGTATGGAAACAACGGGTATTTTTATCCACACAAACGGTGAGATATTACCATGGTAGCGCCAGTACATATTGATAGGAATCTGCCCCTTTTCACTGCTGCTGTAGCTTTGATCTAGACAGCTTCTAGCCTTATTTAACAAAATTAAATTATATTTAATGCACTAAAATCTATTCTTAGGCCGTTCTTAAGGTTGGCGATATGGTTCGCGAACTATGTGTGTGGGTTATGAAACATCACGCACAGATTACGGAGACAATTATGAATTTTAAATTAAATAAGCAAACAATATTTGCGAGTACCGCTTTGTTATTGGTCGCAGCAACCAGCAATGCTAGTGATACTATCAATCCTGAACAATCTTTGATTAGTGATGGTAACGTGTTGACTTCTCAGTTTTATGTTAACAATTTTGATGCCTCGATTGCGGAATCAAACACTCGCTTGAAGTCAGCAGTCGTGACCAATCGCAATGTTTTAACGTCTAATTACTTGATTTCGATGCTGCCAGAGTCGAATGCCCAAGCGCTTCCAATACCAGATTTTGAAGACGAAATTGATGCAACAGTTACGGATCAAAATATTCTATCTTCTAAGTATAGAGCGGCGTTCTCATCGCAAGGTGAGTAGTCAAGATTGGGGGGCGTTAAGTGAATGGATTGATTCGCCCTTCCTCTTACAACACTGAAGTCCTATTCGATGTAACAGTGTAGTATGGGCGGCTTGCAATAACGCCTCACTTCAAATGACGGCCCCCGTTCAAGTGTAAGACTTGCCCATTGACGTAGTCACTTGCTAACAAATACTCAACCGCTTTTACTGCTTCTTGCGCGCCTGGAACATTTTCTAAAAGCATTTTCTTTTTACTTTTAAGTCGATAAGCGTCGTCATCCCAATCGTTAAACATCACAAGTGCTGGCGCAATGCTGTTGACTTTTACTTTGGGGGCGTAGAGTTTTGCGAATGAAAGTGTGAGGTTATGCAGGGCAGCTTTGCTAGCTGCGTAGGCAATATGTTTGTTACTTCCCTTTTCTTGGACAAAATCCGTCATATGAATGATATCTGAAAATCTAGTTTCGTTTTTTAACAGCATCGATTTACAAGCGAGGTTAATTTGATAGGGTGCATTAGCATGAATTTGCATCATACGAATAAAAAGTGCATTTACGTCTTCGTTATCTGTCTCTTGTGCCCAATCGGATGCGTTATGAATAATGGCGCGCAAAGATGAGGTTTGTGTTTTCAACGTCGCAACAAAATTAGATATACCCTCGCTGGTTGAAAAATCAGCGTGAATAACGGCTGCGCCATTTTTGGATAATTCATTAATTGATGGTTTTTTGCTGCGGTATGTTATGATCACCGACTGATTTTTATTTAGTAAATTCTCAGCGATGGCCAAACCGATTCTTTGCGTTGCTCCAGTAACGAGTATTGGTGAACTCATGATAAAGAACCTGATTTCATTGCGTAAACTTCCGTGTCACTCAGTGTAGACCAAACCCAATAATTCACACGCAACTTGCGTCAAAATAGATTGTAAACTAGGGTTTTATCATGTCATTTTTTTAATGAACCTCAGAAGTTGCGGAGGCGTATAAGTCGAGCACGCATGAGAAAACAGGACGGTTATGTTAGCTAAAGAAGCTATATTAATGCACAAAGCGAAAAGCGATATCGTTAGTGACCAAGCTCACGCAGTTAGGGACGCTTTAATCGCAGCAGGACTTGAAACTCCGATGATGGAAAATCGACTTTCGGACGAAGAAAAGCGTATTAAAATTCAGGCGTCTATGCTTGATATTATGAACACGCTTGGTCTCGACTTAAGTGATGATAGCTTGCAGGATACCCCCAAGCGAATAGCTAAAATGTACGTAGATGAAATATTCAGCGGCTTGGACTACAGCAAGTTTCCGAAAATTACGCAAATCGAAAACAAAATGTCGATTGATGAACCAGTGCAGGTTTCAGGAATTAGCCTCACATCGACATGCGAGCATCATTTCGTCACAATAGATGGCACCGCAAATGTCGCATATATTCCAAAATCAAAGGTAATCGGTTTAAGCAAAATCAATCGGATAGTGGGCTTTTTTGCGCAGAGGCCTCAAGTTCAAGAGCGTTTGACGCAACAAATTATGGTAGCGCTGCAGACACTAACAGAAACGAAAGATGTGGCTGTGATGCTTAATGCAACGCATTACTGTGTTAAGGCTCGAGGTATTAAAGATACTAATTCTTACACGAAAACATCTTCATATGGCGGTCAATTCAAAACTAATGCCGATTTGCGAAAGGAATTTTTGGCGACATAAAAAATGTTAGGCAACTTGGTCTAGCGTTTGATAAATGGACATAAAAATGAAAAAAGCCTTGTTAACAGCAAGGCTTTTTTATGCGTGAAACGTTATCTTAAGAAGCAGGTAAGATAACAGTATCGATAACGTGGATAATGCCATTACTTGCTTCGATATCAGTCGCTACCACTTGCGCTTCATCTACCATTACCGTTTGACCTTCGACAGTGACAGTAATGTCTTGGCCTTGTAATGAGGTGGCAGAATCTACGTTAACAACATCTGATGCTTTCACTTTACCAGGAACTACGTGGTAAGTTAGCACAGCTACTAACTGGTCTTTGTTTTCTGGTTTCAAAAGATTCTCAACCGTACCTGCAGGCAATTTTTCAAATGCAGCATTTGAAGGTGCAAAAACGGTAATTGGTCCATCACCTTTCAAAGCATCTACAAGGCCTGCAGCTTTAACTGCTGCTACCAACGTTGAAAAGTCCGGGTTGGATGCCGCAACATCAACGATATCTTTTTTAGCTTTCTTTCCGTAATCACCTGCAAATACTGCGGTAGATAAAACTACTATTGCACTCAAAACGATTGATTTTAGAGCGACTAGTCGCATATTTAAATTCCTCAATAATTAATAAAAAATAGTCTAGTTGCGTGTGTTGCTGATGTATACGGAGTGTTAATGACTTGGATTGACTATTAACTTTGTTTAACCATTCGGGGCTATTTACGCTGGAATAAGGACGAACTAGTCCTAACTATCAATTTTATAAAGTTGAGTTGACGTCATCGCTCGACTATCGTCTTCGATAGAATATAGTCAAATAAAAACAAAAATTATGAAAAAAGCTCTTATTACAGTATGTGCGATTGCTTTTGTATCCTCTAGTCAATTGGCATTTGCACAACAAGCACCAGAAAAAGTCAGTGCACTTGAACTGGTAGACATGTTTGAAAAGTTGGGAGGCAATCATCCTGGTTTTCGAAAGGCACATGCCTCAGGCGTTTGTGCTACAGGCCAATTTTTACCAAACCCAGAAATCTCTGCGTACTCTGCTTCTCCGTTATTTGACGTCGATTCTGTCGAAGCAGTGGTCAGATTTTCAATGGGTTCTGCCAATCCGAGCGCAGACGAAACAGCGCCGGGTGCGCGCGGTATGGCAGTTCAGATGACGTTGCCAGATGGTTCAAAACATACAATGGCAGGTAACAACACGCCGTTTCTTACCGGTAAAGATCCAGAAACTTTTTATGGCTTTCTGCAAACACTTCTACCCAATAAAGATGGCACAACAGACCCAAATGCAACAGGTGCTTACATCGCGGCCAATCCTAGTGTACTCAACGCCGTTAAATGGTCACAAACAAACCCTGTTCCAAGCTCTTACTCAAGAGAAAAGTACTTTGGCATTCATACCTTTTTCTTTGTCGATAACGATGCTAACGAGCTGCCATTTAAGTGGACATTTATTCCGGATCTGGGCGAAATGGACATTACAATATCTGAAAAGGAAGGGCATCCAACTCAGTTTTTAAAAGACAAGCTTGTAAGTGAAGTTTCAGAGGAAAATGTAACGTTTACCCTTGTCGCCCAATTAGGCACCAGCGATGACGTACTTAATGATCCTTCAATTGCGTGGCCAGATGAAAGAGAAGAACTCACAATGGGGCAATTAATGCTTAAAACAGCGGGGGGCGAAGGGTGCGATGGCGTAAATTTTGACCCAAACGTGGTAAGCGCTGGATTTAAACCAAGTGACGATCCAGTGCTTAAAATGCGATCAGCAGCTTACGCAATTTCATTTGCAAAGCGGCTGAGTAATCAATAGCGCCTAGTCCGATGTAGACAGAAAACTGCTTAATAACAAGAAAACATTGTTTAGTTGTGTCTCTAGTCTGCCAGGGAACTCTCGATTAAGGACATCAATCCTATCAAACTCGGTATGCCAGATACGTCCCCATTTTTTTTCATTAGGCCTGTCACATGTGGTGAGCGTGTCTTTATCAAAACACGTCCACATGGCAGGGTTTACAGTTTGAGAATATCCATCTTGACCATTTAATCCAACGATATCAAAGTTCGTTGCTTCTATATGGACGACGGGGATACCAACGCATGCAAAAGGACTGTGATCGGACCAAGCGCCAGTTTCACCCGCTGGGTATTCAGCATTTCCCGCGTGTTTTTTGAACGGTAAATTGAGTTTACTTGAATGTGTTAAAAGTGTGTCACGCCAAATAGGATCTGCTGCGAATTTAGACGTATCACCATCACATTCGTAACCAGCTGTTTTGGCGCTATGAATGTATTGATAATCACCACCGGTAATGGTGTCAAGATTTATCATTCCAATGATATTTTCGTTTTCAAGGGTGGTCTGTGATATTGATTCTACGAAATGCTTAGCGCCATTTAACCCCACTTCTTCTGCGCCAAAAGCGACAAAAACTACGTTGTTTTTTATCTTTGGCATTGAGTTCATGTGATCTGCTATCGCTAACATTAGTGCAACACTTGCAGCATTATCTATTACACCCATACTGCCTGTTGAAGCTGGTACAGAATCATAATGTGCACCGATAATAAAAGTTTTGTCGCTTGTGCCATCTATCCGCGCAATGACATTTTGAGAGCGCTGAGGCGCAGTTTTTTGACCAAACACTCGCTCAAAAGGCTGAACTTCTGCCGATATATTGAGTTTTTCAAATTCCGTTGCTATCCACTCAGCTGCTCTTTTTTCCATTTTAGAGGCGGCGATCCTAGGTCCAATTCCAGAGTCACCAGCCAGTGCGTTAATGTAAGACGTAATCAATAATTGACGATCTTTGTCTTCTGCATTGTCCGCACTCATCGCAAAAAAACAGGGAAGTAATAGTAATGTGCAAAGAGTGATTTTCTCTAGCATGTTGTCCTCAGGTTTAGCATTATAATTTCAGCGTGGTTTCAACGATCTGACCATTGTGATTATCAACCGTTACTTTGAGTTCAATTATTTCGTTAAATCGGTCTTCAAGTAATATCGCTCTATATGGATAAGTATGATCGGTCATTAAATACGTTTGATTGCCGTCTGCATCAATAGCGTGAAATGACACGGCGATTTTCGATAACGCGTTTTGCACTTTGGTAGTTACAGTAACAGGTACGAATTTTCGTTGTCCTTCTTGGTAAACAGATGAAACCGAGACGTCATTTATTTCTGCATAGGGCAACGGTTGCGAAGAGCGCAGCAAACTATAGCTCAACGCTGGTAAGGTTGTTGATAATAGGCCATCATTGACAACTGCACTCGCTCCGCTGATTGTTGAGTACTCTGTTGAATCGACATTAATACTTACGGTTTTTTCATCAGTACTGAAATTAAAAATTGCCATGTATTCGTGCATATCGTTCGAGGCGACGCGCGAAAAACTATAAATAGCGTTTTCGATGTCAATAAATCGATTGTGTTGTTCACCACGCGTAAGGACAGGGTGTGACACGCGTATTTGTGCTAACTCTGCCAGTCTTTGATAAATGGGATGTTGTTGATCGAAATTATCAGTTGCCGTTGTAGCGTCAGTACCAATCAAGTTGTTATCATTGTAGGAGTCAACCTGAGAAGGGTCCATATTCTCTCTCGAACCTACATCACCACCGTCTCCGGCAAAACCTTGCTCATCTCCATAATACACAACGGGGATACCACGAGAAAAATACATAAATGTATGTCCAAGTAATGTCCTTGCAAGCCTTTCTTTATCATCAATATCAGGTAATCCCTGATCGATAAAAAAGCCAGTTCGCCCAGCATCGTGATTGCCGAGAAAATTCATTAATTCCAGAGGGGTAGAATCATGGTCGCGATAGTAATCGTCGTTTTCAAATAAACCTGCAAGTCGACCCACGTCCATATTCGTAAAAAGCGCATCTTTCACATTAAAATGAAAACCGAAATCTAGCACTGAAGGCATTTTACCTGCTGTAGTGAATTTTGATAACACAGCTGGATTACCATCATATACTTCTCCAAAAATAAAAAATTGCGGGATCCCAATAGACTGAGCATGCTCGATGATGGCGGGTCCAAAAACCTGCCAAAACTCTAGGTCTACGTGTTTGACCGTGTCAATTCTAAAGCCATCGGGTTTAAAGTCTGAAATCAAGGCTTTAAACACCTCTATCATGTTTTCCTGAACTTGCGGAAGGCTTGTATCTATGTCATCTAATCCAATAAAGTCGCCTGTGATAACACTTTCGCCCGACCAGGTGGAATCTCCCTGATTGTTATAAAAGGCTGGATCATTGAGCCATTCTGGTACTTTTGCAGTTTTTTCTGAATCAAGCAAAAAAGGTGTATATGCGTCTCCAGCCGCTATCTGAGCTTTGCTCTTAAATGGACATCCGTCGGAGGCAGGACCAATGAAATTACCTTGTTCATCATGACATTCTTTGAACTTTATAATGTCAGCAGTGTGGTTAGTAATGATATCGAAATACACTTTGATATTTCTTTCATGTGCGGCATCGATCAGACTTTTTAAGTCATCGTTGGTGCCAAAGTGCGGATCTATCTCGGTAAAATCAACCACCCAGTATCCGTGATGTGCATAACTGTCGTACTGAACTGCTTTGTTCCGCAAAATTGGCGTCATCCAAATCGCAGTGATCCCCATGTCCTCAAGGTAGTCCAATTTGGCTTCGATACCCGCAATATCACCTCCGTGAAATGCTTTTTCGTTGGTTGGGTTAAATCCACCAAAAGAAATAGGCCTGTTTGGATCTCCGTTGTCGTTTTCCGGAATTGCATTGTGAAATCTATCGGGAAGAACAAAATAAAAAATTTCATCTTTAATATCGCGTTCTAGGTAATGCGGCAATTGCTGGCTTATTGAGGTTTTAGCTTCAGGTATTGGCGGAGCAGACGATGTCTGGTTTTCTTGTTTGCCGCAGCCCGCGTTTATAAGTAGAGCGAAAATGAGTAACAATGAACAACTGAATTTGGTTTTCATTTCTTGCGTCCTATCTTGTTGATGCTTTTTTGGTCAACGCTAGCGTTGTTTCTATGGAACATCAGCGCCTCTTCTGGTCTGTAGTATCTGGTACCAGTCATCACGAGACATGCTGACAGTCTTGGCTTGCGTTAAATCTCGAATTCTCTGCGGTTTCAAGGAACCGATGACAGGTTGAATGTTTGCGGGATGTCTCATCAACCAGGCGATAACTAGTGCGCCTGCACTGACTTGATACTTTTCAGCTAACTCAAGCAGCAAATTTGCAGTCTTTGCAATGTTCCCATCAGCATGTTGAGTGTCTGTGAATTGACCCCGCGCTGCTGCGCCCCATGCTTGCAGCTGAATGCCTTTTTGCATGCAATATTCTAAAGTTCCTCTGGGGAAACCAGATTGAGAATTAATGGCCATGTTGACGGTGATTCCATCTTCTACAAAACCGTGATGCAACAGGCTCATTTCAAGTTGATTTGCGATAATAGGCATATCCAAATGTTGTTCAAGCATTGCAATCTGACCCGCGTGCATGTTTGAGACAGCCAAATACCCAAATCGGTCTTCCTGCCAATACTGATTCAGCGTGTTTGAAAGTGCCGTTACTTCGACCAATGGGTCGGGGCGATGTAAAAACAGGACGTCAAGCTTTTCAACTTGGAGCCGCGACAAAGAAGCATCAATTGCACTGGAAATGTATTCGGGACTGAAATCATATTGACTGATGCTGTGTTGTGGTTTTAATTTAATACCAACTTTGCTTTGGATATATATTTTCTCAGCCAGTTGAGGTGACTTTTTCAGCACTTTACCCACAACTGATTCCGCTTTACCGAATGTGTAGATATCCGCCAAATCAATCACATTTATACCGCAATCTATACAAGTTTCAATAATTTGTTGAGTGAGCTTTTCGTCTTCAATACTGATTGGGTTTGAATTCCAACCACCTCCCAAATGCATGCAGCCGTATATCATTTGGGAAGTATCTGAAATGTGTTTTTTAAGAGGGATCATAGATTTGTGTCGTTATAGTTCTTTTAAGCAATATTTATTACAGAGTTTACACATAATAGTAACAAAAGCTGCTAAACAGGCATCACTGAATACGTATGCGCGTTTCAAATAACATGAGGGGCTGTTTACCTTTCATATTTTGCATCATCTAAGGTCCAATCTTTCACAATCGAGGCGTGAATACCGCGATTTAGTCATTCTAAATAAGGTATTCAGAACAAAGAGTGTGGAAGATTGGGCTTTGACCCTTCGGGCTGGGCCTGAATGTATCACCCACTTCGTCATTTGTCGCTCATTTGGAGTAACCAAACCACGCTCCGCTTTCCTCGTTTGTGATACATTCAGACGCCAGTGTTGCATAATATGAAAGATAAACAGCCCCTAATTAGGCTATTTGGATAAATTGAATCAATACTGCACGTTTTTCGCATAAATTTACTTTCAATAAGAACATGCTAAACTTCAAAAACATAGACTGTCATTGTCGCATCCAAAGATATAATCAAGACTCAACCTAAATGAGACTTCTCAAGATCAATGTATGAAAAACTAATGATTTTGGTTTTTTGGGCTAACTGAAATAAAAGTGACATATGGGCGGTCTATTTTATTATAAACTATAATAAGAGCGTGTTGTTCTTTGGTGTTCAAACAGCTGAAAAAATCTACACGAAACATCAACATCCTCTAAAAAGCAGCTTTGGGAATTTTCATGTCATCCAGTTATGTGCGCATTGTCGAACAAGCCATCGAACTTCTTGATAGCATTTCGATCGAAGAGTATCAATCAGAACTCAAACCTAATTTTCCTAGTTCTATCGGCGCTCATATGCGTCATATAATCGATCACTTTATAGCGATTCAGACGGGGTTATCAAGTGGTCATATCGATTACAACAAACGCAATAGACATCATCAGATAGAGCAATTCCCGCATATTGCAATCGAACAATTGGAATCAATCGGAAGATGGATGGCGGAACTTACAGACGATGTTAGGCAGTCTAAGATTCAAGTCACGACCGAAATTGATATCAGCCACACTAAGTCAGCAAGCTGTGAGTCCACCATTGAGCGAGAGCTCATCTTCGTCACGAGTCATGCTATACATCACTACGCCTTAATACGCATTATCTGTAATTTATTGGATAAACAAATACCTCAGTTTTTCGGATATGCACCTGCAACCATTACGCATATAAACAAATCAGCATAGACAGAAAAGCCTCTTCAAAGATAAGCGAGTGAAGTTCTGCTTTCAATAGAAGTCAGGATAAATTACGTTTTCGTTGCTTCATAGCTCGCGTATTCTTCCCAACCATCACCCAAATAAAGTTTCAGTAGTTTGGCAGGGGCTTTCGGGAGGTCAACTGTTAGCAGCAGTCCTGGGGTGAAGTTAAAGCTGTGATCAATACCAAGGGCGTGAAATTTAGCGCCCATCTTTTCATACTGTTTCGCTAATATTGGGATATCCTTTCCATCTTTTTCAAGTGTGTTGAGCATAGTCGTGAGGTAATTACGCGCATTTTTCGAACGACAGATCGTTACTAGCTCAGGGTGTAATTCAAATGCAAAAGGATTGCGTGCTTCAACAGATGGTTCAGCAACGTGCTCGATTAGTATCTCTTGAATTAAACGCACGCTTTTCGGACTGTATAATTTGCTTATGGATACTGTGCCGTAAAGCGTCCGGTATCGCGGAAACTTTTTGACAAATGCGCCAATACCACGCCAGAGTAACAACAATCCGTGAAAAGAAGATTGGTATTCAGGGATTAAGAACGAGCGCCCCATTTCAAGACAGGGCTCTCGTCGATTAACAAATGTTGTCTTAAAGTTGAACATCTTGTTTAGATAAAGTCCGTCCAACCACTGACGATCAAGCAGCAAATCTGTCTGACCCATTCGATAAGCGCCAATAATCGTCAGATTTGTTTTGTCGATGATAAACAAGTGAGTATACGTTGCATCAAACCCATCGGTATCTAACGGTTCACCGCTTCCTTCGTTATGCATCCTAAATACGAGTTCTCGCAATCTCGCAATTTCCGTTACTATCATGGGTATTTGGTGCTGGTATCCAAAATATACATCGAAGGCTTTGTGCGATACTAAAAAATGCTCTTTTGGCAGCGCCTGAAGTTCCTCAGATATCAGTTTTTTATCAACCGGTTGCGCCAAAGGTTTTTGTTCAACAACCTTGTCAGCGGGCCACTCAAAGTGCCATTCGTTACTCGTTGTGTAGCTTAAGCTTCTCGCCAGCTCAGCGCCTTCTATTAGCGAATCCAAATTGAGATCCCCTAGTGAAGTTGGATAGCCAGCATCAGCATGGAATTGAAAATTCTTTTTATTTAACAACTCTCGACCCAGACAGAACATTCTCAACTTGAAATAAATTCTTTCAACGCGATAAAACCAATCAGAGTTTCTACCTGCAACAAACACCGGAACAAATAAAGCGTCTTTGCGGTTCGCTAATTTGGCAACGATTTTGTCCCATTGGTTTTCAACCGTCCTATCATTTTCATTGTCTAAATGCGAGACTCTGCCTGCCGGAAACAACAACAAGCAATTTCCATCATCCACGTGGCGAATACATTGTCGTAGAGAAGGCGCGTTTGTGGGATCTTTTTTTACCAACGGATTAGTAAATATAAAGTAGTTCTTTATCTCGTCGAAAATCCGTAGGCTTTTATTAGCGAGGACTTTTATATCTGGCCTTACTTCTCCAATAGCTCGCGCAAGAATAACACCTTCAACGCCGCCGAAAGGATGATTACTCGCGATAACAACAGGCCCTTCTTTCGGGATCCTATTTTGCACTTCTTCCAAGCCAGACAGCTCTATTTTCATAATGTCGATGAATCGGTCAATAAACGCTTCTTTCTCCAACCCCTGCATATTGTAATGTTGATAAAGGGCATTCATTTTCGCTACACCTATCATATTGTCGAGCAACCATGTACCTAACCGGGTAAGTGATGAAGGATTGTTAAACAAATTTATACTGCTAATTTTTTGCGGCGTCGGAAGGTGTGGCATTTGCTCTTTTGGAATTCCCTAAGCTTATTATTAATTAACTGACGTAATGAACGTACCCCAGTGTTATTGTGGATTACTGAATTATTGCTAAAAAGTACTTGTTCGGCCAGCGTCAGCGCTGGGTTTTTCTATGTACACATTTAGACCAGCAATTAAGCGTCTTTCAACGAAGACTTTTACACCTTTGAAAAATGCATTGTAATCGCGTTTAAGTGACTCAGTTACTGCTTTTTTATTATCTTTATACAATGTCAGACGATCGCTATATTCAGTAATTAACACTGTATAGTCGTTTTCTTGATTGGATTCTGCAACTTTTTGTAGTTTATCCAATGCGTTAGTTTGATGCTCGATTGCCAGTGCATAATCACCTCTCGCCGCGTAAGTAGCCGCCAACGTGTCAACATAAACGTGGTTCTGATCATTCGGTGATATGTTGATAACACTCTCAGCTAGTTTCACAGCAGTATCCGGAGTCGACAATGGGTTGTCATCCAGGGTTGCTAAAAACCAGGCGACATTATTCGTTGTCATGGGAAATTGGTGATTTGCGTAGTTCAGTAAAACGTTGCGCGCTTTGGTGTAGTCTTGCTCTACGCCAAATCCATTTGCATAAATAATCGCAAGTTGGTACGCATTAAAAACCTCTGGATCTTTTTCGTGAGCCCTCTGCAACAGCCACATAGAGTTAGATGTCTTGTCTAGTACGTTCTCTTCAAGTTTGTACAAAATCCCCAAATATGCAGCTGCTGGCGCAAAATTTACATTGGCTAGTTGCTGTATGCCTGCCTCACCATGTTCAATATCTGTTGAATTTTTGCCAAACAATCTCAATAAGATATACCGCATAAGTTCCGCACTGCGGTCGTAATTTGCTACACGTGATATCCATTTGTAAGCTTCCTCTAGGTCTTGATGGTCGCTTGTTTGCGAATATGCCCATGCGATCTTACGCTGTGCGAGATTATATCCTTCGTTGGCAGCATCCAAACAATTTGAAAAAGCCTCAGTAGGCGCAGCATCTGTGACTTCATTGCACAGTAATAGTCTGTCATCAAAAGGTACAGCAGTAGCGATATGTTGATCTTCAAAGTCGTCGTTAGTTAATGCAACAATAACGGCAACTACACCAATAACAGCGATAAAGAACACCAGTTTGGCGCTGATGCGGCCAGATAACGTGTAAAAACAAGATGTAGGGTTGTGAACGCGGCTCATTCAATCATTATTCCATTACTTCTCGTGGTATTCAATAATTCAACATCTTTCTTATGTTGTGTACAACAAACGTCAACAGCCTTTAGACAACACACTTTATAATTTACGTTTTTTCATTTAGCGCGTTAGAGTTTGAATGTTATCTTAATACACAAATTATCATTCCGCACAAACGGGAAACACGCAGTTGAATAACAATAACGTTGAGTCAATGCCGCCTGAAACGCCGCGACTTTCAAAAGAACTGACAGAAAGACTTGTTCAACTTGGCATGGAAAAGCCCACAGATGTCCAACGTCTCACATTAACAGATGCGCTGGAAAACAAAGATATAATTGTAAAATCTAAAACAGGGAGCGGAAAAACCCTTGCATTTGTGATCCCCATTGTGCAAAAGGAATTGGATATACGTGCGAAAAATCAACATCAAACAAATCCGTTTCAGGCGCTTGTATTGTGCCCTACTCGAGAACTTGTTGAGCAGGTTGCCGATGAACTAAGACGCATCGCAACAGCGTGTCCCAATTACAAAGTCTTACAAATTAGCGGTGGTGCAGCTATCGGGCCTCAGTTGGCTTCTTTGAAACACATACCAAATGCCATTGTCGCAACGCCTGGTCGCCTACTTGATATCTTAAAGAAGTCATCGCTCTCACTCGATGCTTTATCAACCTTGGTCATTGACGAAGCCGACAGGATGATGGATATGGGGTTTGCAGATCAGATGCAATCTATCTTTGACGCTATACATATTTCGGGTGCAAAGCCCCATCAGATGCTGTTTTCAGCGACAATGCCAGATGCCATTCAGCGCATTGTTAAGCCACTTTTTCGAAAGCCTAAAATTATCGAAGTGCATCCCCGTGAAACGCATGATTTAATTGAGCAAGTGGCATGGCAAGTGATGGAAAAACGCAAAAAAGCCTATGCGGTGTCAGCGTTACTTACGGAAATTCAACCATCGAGTTGTATCGTTTTTTGTAACACCAAACGAGACGTCGATGACCTTTATCAATATCTTTTGGGCAAATCATTTGATGCTATTCAACTGCACGGAGATATGGTGCAGGTGGAAAGAGACAGTGCGATCAGGCAATTTAAAGCAGCCTGCGCCAATGTATTGGTTGCTAGCGATGTTGCAGCTAGAGGTTTGGACATCGACGCCGTTGAGTTGGTGATTTGCGCTGATGTGAGTGTCGATATTGATACGCATATCCACAGGATAGGGCGAACTGGTCGTATGGACAAAAAAGGGCTAGCGTTAATACTATTTGAAGCAGTACAGAGCAATCACATTGATAAATTAGCCGAACACACCCGTCAGCAAATTCCGCGCAAAAAGACTCAGGCACTCAGATTTCACCAGAATCGAATTATACGAGCAATTTACAAAGGCGTGATAATCAATGCTGGCAAAAAAAACAAGATTAACAAAGTCGATATTGTAGGCGTTCTTACTAAGCAAGGGATGATCCCAGCGCAGGACGTAGGCAAGATTTTTGTTTCCTCGGCTGCTTGTTTTATCGCGATTAAGTTGCGCAGCGTAAAACCTGCACTAAAGTGTTTACGTGGAAATAAAATTAAAGGTAAGCGGGTCTCTGTAAGAGTTGCTTAATAAAAATACAAAGGAAAAGTTATGAACGCTACAATCATCGCACTGGCTGGTTATATCATTTGGCTTATGCTGCTGCTTTTACTTTTACCAGCATATCGCACCGCGTATAACCAAAAAAATAAACGTCAATCACTTAAGTTCAGCCCTGATGGTTCTGACGTTAGTGATTTCGGATTTCGAATAACTAGAGCGCATTTAAATGCTGTTGAGAGTTTTCCATTTATCGCGGGTACTATGCTGTTGGCAGTAGCGACTGACTCCGCGGCAATAACAAATGGTCTAGCTTATGTAGTACTGGCTGCGCGGGTAGTGCAGAGTATCGTTCATTTGATTTCAACATCTAACCCAGCCATTACGACGAGATTTGTGTTTTTCCTTATTCAGTTTGGCATCTGCTTTTATTGGTTGATAATGATATTGCTCAAGTTTATGTAACTTACGTAATGTTTATTAACTAGGGTTTTCGAAGCGACTCATCGAGTTATTCCATCTTTACGCTTGCTTTATTTATATTTAAGCTTACATTAACCGCATATCATTAGACTAAGCGCCTGAGTTTCATCAGGCGTTTATATTTGTCAATTAGTCAAAATCCATGTTTTCTTTTTTCGAGCGATTAACAGAACCCTTTCCAAAAGAGGATGCACAGCAGCCACCTAAAAAACTATTGGCATTTTTGCATTTTTACACAAAAGGGATGTGGAAGGTCATTCTGCTTTCATCAGTACTAAGTGCTGTTGTCGCAATTCTTGAAGTGTCTCTCTTCGGCTTTATGGGGCAACTTGTTGATTGGTTCTCGCAACGAGATCCAGCTACATTCGTTCAGGAAGAGCGCTACAGTTTGATACTAATGGGCGCGCTCGTTTTGATTGTGATCCCACTGGTAGTTTTAGTCGAATCAGCAATCACCCATCAATCAGTAATGGGCAATTACCCCATGCGTGTTCGCTGGCTAGCGCACAAGTATCTACTTGGACAGAGTTTATCATTCTATCAAGATGAATTCGCTGGTCGAGTCGCTACAAAAGTGATGCAGACTGCTCTGTCAGTTCGAGAGGCTGTGTACAAAGTCCTCAATTTGGCAGTGTACATCTCCGTGTACTTTATCTCTGTTGTTGTACTGGTTTTCAGTACTGACTGGCGATTAGCAATGCCACTAGTGATCTGGCTGATCATATATGTCCTTATTTTGCGGAGTTTATTGCCAAGGCTAAAACGAGTATCACAGCAGCAAGCTGACGCAAGGTCGTTAATGACAGGGCGCATTGTCGATAGTTACACCAACATCATGACAGTGAAGCTTTTTTCTCACCACAGTAGAGAAGAGTCTTACGCAAAAGAGGGTATGGAAAAATTTCTGCATACAGTTTATCCGCAGATGCGATTAGTGACAATTCTGCAAGGATGCGTATGGTTTAGTAACTCTCTGTTAGTGTTTTCAATCTCGGCACTTTCCATTTATTTGTGGACCAACGGTTTTGTCACGCCAGGTGATATTGCCATCGCAATCAGTCTGTCTTTGAGAATAAATGGAATGTCACAGTGGATCATGTGGGAAGTGAGTTCATTGTTCGAGAATATTGGCACCGTTCAAGACGGGATCGATACCCTCGCTGTACCCGCTGCAGTCACTGATGCTGAAAATGCCTCGCGCTTAGAAGTCAACGGTGGAAAAATTACCTTTGATGACGTCAATTTTGCCTATAAAACGCAAAACAGCAATGAAATTAAGGTGTTTGACGGATTGGATTTAACTATTAAAGCGGGTGAAAAAGTAGGATTAGTTGGCCGTTCAGGCGCTGGGAAATCAACGTTGGTTAACCTCTTGTTGCGGTTTTATGATATCAACAGTGGAGACATTGTGATCGATGGCCAAGTGGTATCAAAAGTCAGTCAAGAGAGCCTTCGTAGTCAGATCAGCATGGTTACTCAAGATACGTCGCTTATGCACCGTTCTGTTAGGGATAACATTATGTACGGACGCGAAGACGCAAGCGAAGAGGAGATGATTGCCGCTGCAAAACAGGCAGAAGCGCATGAGTTCATTCAATTGTTATCTGATGCAAAGGGGCGTACTGGCTATAATGCTCATGTTGGTGAACGAGGCGTTAAGCTTTCCGGTGGACAGCGCCAGCGTATCGCTATTGCGCGTGTCATGTTAAAAAATGCGCCGATTTTACTGCTAGACGAAGCAACATCAGCGCTTGATAGTGAAGTTGAAGTCGCCATACAAGAAGGACTCACGCAGATCATGCAAGACAAGACGGTGCTCGCCATTGCACATCGGCTGTCAACAATTGCACAAATGGATAGGTTGCTCGTTTTGGATAACGGTAAAATTGTCGAATCGGGAAGTCATCAAGAGCTAATAGCAATGGACGGTATATACGCAAAACTTTGGGCGCACCAAACAGGCGGATTTTTAGGGCTCGAATAAACTTTGTCGCTCCCTTATACGCAGGGTTCTTCTGAATATTCAGTTAAAAATGAAAGTTGCGACTTGCGCTTAATGCTGTTTACTTAACCGATACCCTCGTCATTCTCATGCAAATGTAATGCTTAAGCGAACAGCATTAGTTGAAAATTACAATCTCTTTTGGGGTATCGCATAGTTTTAAAGCAGCATTTCATACAATACCGCTGGTTCCAAGGAGTTCGTGATTTCCATCACGATGACTTTTCTTCATACTAACCGTTCTTAGTTTTTGTTTTCATTAAATAAAACCGCTGCAGCGTTAAAATGAGCTCTAGCAATCGCAAGTGCTACCCAGTTTACATAAGTTTTATCAACTATAAGAGATATTCGAATGACCCAAGTCAGCTTTTGCAATGGTGTTGTATGATGCTATGCTCAGAATTATTGTGATTTACGCTGGTTTTTCAGCATTCAATTCATCCATACTACGCTAGAGAACGCGTTGCAAAACGAGCTAACAAAAACCTTTGATGCCCAAAAAAATGCACTGAGACAGTTTTTTTCCTCACGTCTTAGTGATACTGGCATCGTCGACGACTTAATGCAGGAGTTGTATTTAAAAGCGGATGGCATGGGCTCTAAAGACATCGCTTATCCAAAGGCTTATCTGTTTCGCATGGCGAATAATATGATAGTAGATGAGCATCGCCGCACGGCTAAACTTCCCCAAAATAGCGATATCGAAACCGATGCCATCCCAACCGCAATAAGTCCTGAACGTTCGTTGTCAGCTCAGGAGCAGTTAGAAGTCGTCACTAAAGCACTCAATGAGCTTCCTGAAAAGACACAAATGGTGTTTTATCGAATGAATGTGAATGGGATGACTAAGGTGGAAGTCGCGGAAAGCTTAAGCATCAGTGTCAATATGGTAGAGAAACATTTGCGTAGAGCGATTCAATATTGCAGGATGAAACTAGAAAAATCGAATGAATAATTACTCAATTTGAACAAAATAACGTCTAAAGAAGATACGCACGGAGTAAAACGTAAATAAAATAGTAAAAGGTATGCAAGAACAAGAAAATGCGTTTATAACACAGCAAGCAAACGACTGGCTGGTCAAATTGGAAACACATGCTTTGTCTGAAGAAGATGAGGCAAGATTTATTGCGTGGTTAACCAGCGATGAACGCCATGGAGAAGCGTTTCAAAAAGCGGAAGAAACGTGGCAATTGATGCAACGCAGTGCCGCAGAAACTAACATGGCGGCCCAATCTGAATTTCCTCAAGTGGCAACGGTTGAGATTCAAAACAAAAAAGGTTGGCCAGCTTGGCCAGCCATCGCGGCGAGTTTAGTGCTAGTTTTATTTAGCAGCTTATGGTGGGAGTCCTTATATTTTTCTGCACAATCTGATTATCTAACCTCGACGGGTGAACGACAGGTTATCGAGTTGTCAGATGGAAGTGTATTAACACTTAATACGGATTCGGCGGTAACCATTGATTTCACAGCAGAAGTACGACAGGTAGATCTTCTGAAAGGTGAAATTCATATCCAAGTCGCTCCTGATAGAGCAAGACCTCTTTCGATCGAAGCTGGAGATTTAAAGGCGACTGCATTAGGTACCGCGTTTATCGTGAAAAGAGATAATAAGTTAGGGCCGTTAGTTGTCGTTACTGAACATCAAGTAAAAGTGCAGAGTATTGCAGAACCCAAAAAAGAAACCGTATTGCAGGAAGGTCAAGAAGTCACTTTGCTTGAAGGACGTCAAACTTTTACAGTGGTTGAGCAAGTAGATGTTGAACGCAGCAGGGCGTGGCTCTCCGGAAATTATATTTTTAATAATGCTACGCTCGAAGAAGTTTTAGATGAGGTAGACCGCTATATCGGTGCTAAAATTATTTTAAGGGATAAGCAGTTGGCTAAACTTAAAGTAAGCGGGATCTTAGATCTCGATTCACCTAGGGAGTCGCTAAAAGACTTGCGCACACCATTAGGTATTAATATCACAGAAGTGACTCCACTTTTAATTTTTGTTGAAAAAGGTAGCGAGTGAAATCACTACGACAGATCATCTTACTGTTATGCATCATATCAACACAGGCGATAGCGCAATCTAAAAATACCTATCAATTTGATATCGAAGCCCAACCAGTGAGTTCGGCGCTCATTGACTTCGCCGTTCAAATGCAACTCAATGTGGTTTTTTTGAATGAAATAGCGCAAGAAAAACAGTCAAATATGCTCAAAGGCGAGTATACCGTCGACGATGCCATGGACATATTGGTAGACGGCACCGGGCTTCGTGCGGTGGTATTAAACGATCGAGTAATACAAATTCAAGCGATTTTAGTTCCAGACGAAACCAAACAATTATCAGAAAGTGACGAATCTTCGTTAGATGTGCCAGCAGAAAAAACGAAACCAGAAAAAGAAACCGGTCTTGATCCTTATCGAGTGATTGATGAAGTTGTGGTTGTGGGGCAGTTATTATCGCCGTACAACCTTGGTGCTGAAATTTCTAGCACCAAAACTCAACGGAGTTTTCTTGAGACCCCGCAAATTGTCAATACGGTAAATGAAACGCTTATACGCGACAATGCAGCAAGAGATTATACCGACGCGATTTTATTATTGTCCTCCGTTTCATATCTTGAGCGCAGCGCAGGCGTTGTTGATGAAACACGTTTAAGGGGTTTTGCATATCCAGCCTTAAAAACGGATGGATTTGGTTCGCATGCTTACATCACTCCGATCGACCTTGCTTTAGTTGACAGAATCGAAATGGCAAAAGGTCCAAATTCAGTTTTATTCGGACGAATGGAACCAGGCGGTATCGTTAATGTATTGCTAAAAAAGCCTGATATTGTTAAAAGTTCAATGAGTTTTCGCAGCGGAAGTGATGGATTACGACGAGCAGAGTTTGACGTTAATCACGTTGGTGATAACCAAGGAGCATTTCGATTACTTGGTTACTACCAAAATGAAGGCAGTGCCGAGGAGCTCGATTTAGACGATAGGGTGGGTGGATTGCTAACCTACCAGCGACAATTGTCAAACCAGGCTGAACTCAATGCCTATTACCGGTTTTCTTCTCAAGACGCATTACAACAATTTGGCAGGCCACTTGAAGGTTTTAGCAATGAAGTCGAGTTAGTTGTGAGCGATGATGGTTCTGTTGATGTGCTTTCACCACTCCTTGAAGACTTACGATCAGGACTTGATGTGGACCAACACAGCGTTTATGTAGGGATTAGAGACTGGCTGATTCAGGATTGGTCGGCGAATTTACATTTTCAATATGATACTTATTCAGTAGAGACTTCACTTAGATATCCGTTTATTGAAGAATTTACGTTTGATTTTAATGGCGAAACCATTAACAGTGATGATCTTACTGATTCTTTGATTGATGATCCAGAGTTGTTAGAAGCGTTAACAGATGACATAGAAAGTCTAAGTGTTGATCCGGACAATGTATTGTTCTTCGAAGCGCCTCTTAATTATGACACTCGCTTTTTTAGTGCAGAGGCTACTATTGCAAAAAAAGCAAAGAAACGCTGGGGTGAGTATGAGCAATTGTATGGGGTGAATGCTAGTTATTCGCAGCCAGAATCACTTATCTGGCAGACTCATGATACGCGTTCAAGCTTTGTTCCAACAGGACAGGTTGAAGAAGTATTTAACGCAGATGTCGCAGACAATGATGTCACCGATACTAATTTTGGAATATTTTCTCAATGGGCGTTGACTTACGATGCCACGACTGGTGTCGCTGGAGTGCGACTAGATTACATAGATTTTGATGCGACTTCTGCGTTTGCCGCTTCAAATCAAACCTTTACTGAAGTGTCACTTCGCCTTGGTTTAGTTCATGAATTTGCCGAAAATAGCAGTCTATTTCTCAACTACAGTGTAGCCTTTTCACCTCAGTTTGCGCTGAGAGATTTTGATGTTGAGATTGATAGTGAAATTGATCAACAATCAATTATTCGTTTTTTAGAGCCAGCTAAATCTAAACAATATGAGTTGGGGGTTAAGTTTGAATGGTTGAACAGACGATTGCAGACAAACTGTTCGTTGTATCGCATCGAAAAGACGGGCATTGAATCGGATATTGAGAGACAACGTAGTCAAGGTTTGGAATGCGATACGCTTGGCTCGTTAGGAGAAGGTTGGCATATTATTGCAGGTGGAGATTTACTGAATTCAACTATTGTAGATGGGCCAGAAGAAGATTTTATTGGCAAAGTACCTCGAATGACTCCCGAAAAGAATTTTCGTATTTGGTTGAGCAAGGATTGGGTTATCAATGCTGATTGGTTTGCAAGAAGCGGTGTTGGCGCTAATTTCGTTGGAGAGCGATACATAAACTCTGAAAATAGCGAGCGATTGGATAGTTATTTGCTTGTTAATGTGGGCATAAGTTTGGATTTTAGAGAATCATTAAGCATTGCAATGACGGTAAAAAATGTAT
Organism: Glaciecola sp. UBA2563; assembly: GCA_002340325.1. Lineage (GTDB taxonomy): Bacteria > Pseudomonadota > Gammaproteobacteria > Enterobacterales > Alteromonadaceae > Glaciecola. The sequence continues at coordinate 73,587 of DDLV01000108.1, forward strand.
TCGATGAAGCGTATACCGAAGGTGTGTTTACGTCTTTGCCTTTCTGGACGACGCTCGGTCAACAGCGGACGATTGAATTATTAATCACTTATCGCTTTTGACTCGCAGGACTATTTCTCTATTTTAAAACTTCTTTGGTCTGTTAATTCTAATTATGACTCAGTTTACATCCGAGTGAATTAAGATAATTTCATTTGCTACGTTGGACGATACACAGAGATACCAAAGTTGCTCTTTACGCCAATGACTTTAATCTTGTGCCATACCGTCTTTTGTAGATTGTTTAACACCCATAACAACGAGTTGTGTTGCTAACCAAAGCTGTATTTATAAATGTACCAGACACGCCAATATTCATATCCATATCTAACACGAACATCGTTAGATAAATTCCTGGAATAAACATCCATAACGAAATGAGCAATAACACAAAACCTAAATGCTTAACCACAAAAGAAACTCCTTAATAAAAAACCAATTTTAGTGAAATTTTTAAAAAAATAATTTTTTTATTCCTCACATCTTAAATTTTTTCGTCATTGGATGAAACGAAGAAAAATCGTAATCGATCCAAAAATTAGTTTGAAAGCCGAGGTGCTATATGAAAAAAGTTGAAGTAACCATCGCCAATATAAGCAAACATGCTTGTGCTGTCGCGGTAAGTCTTGTGTTAGTCGCGTGCGGAGGAGGCAACGCTGATGAGGTGATAGAACAATCCGTTTCAGTTCCAACGCCAGTGGTTCCTCCCACGACTACTTCAGGTAATATGAGTGACGAAAATGACGATGATGATCAAGCCGATGGAAGTAGTAATGGAGAGGACGATGATAATGATGAAGACGATGCAGGAGATGAAGATGACCCAGATGAAGGAGGAACAGACGAGAACGACACAGGTGATGAAGATGATGAAGATGATGGAGATGATGAAGGCAATGGAGAAGATGAAGACGAAGGGGACGACGATGACGAAGGGGGCGGAGAGGGTGAAGGAAATGGAAATGAAGAAGAATGTTCAGATCCTGAAGAAGGTTGCCAACTAGAGATTACCACAGGATTTGTAAACCCCAATCCCATACCAGACATGACGGTCTTCCCAGTTGATCTAGAATCGGCTAATAGAGCAGCCAGATTTTTAGCGCAAGCCAGTTTAGGAGCCAACTATCCAACCGTTACCCAAGTCGCTTCTATGGGAGAAGCAGCTTGGTTAGAAAGTCAATTCCAGCAGCCGGTTGGACGATTAATGCCATATACTGATTTTCTTATCCAACTAATAGAGCAAAACGCGGATAACGACCAATTTGTTGAAGCCTTGGATGGACCTGAATATGTGTACCTCAATGCTTGGTGGACACAGGTAATGACATCACCTGACTTAGTGCGCCAAAAAGTCGCAATGGCATTGAGTGAAATATTTGTTGCATCAGCTAGCGTTGAAGCGATAGGAGAAACGCCTCCCGCTATGGCGCAATATTATGATGTTCTTTTGGATAATGCGTTCGGAAATTATAGAGATCTTCTCAAAGGTATTACGCTCTCACCTGCTATGGGTGTTTATCTCAGTCATATGGGCAATCAAAAAGCTAATGAAGCTGCTGGTACCTTCCCGGATGAAAATTATGCAAGAGAAGTCATGCAACTTTTCAGTATAGGTTTATTTGAGCTCAATCCAGATGGAAGTCAAAAATTAGATGGCAATGGTAATCCGATTCCAACCTATGACCAGCAAGATATAAGAGAGTTTGCCAAGATATTTACTGGATTGAGCACAAATTCTCAAAGCGGTTTTGTAGGTGCAAATATGTTTGAAGGTGATTATTTTGGAAGCTCTCAACCAATGATCATGTACGAACAATATCACTCTACGGAGCAAAAACGATTACTCAACGGACAAATCGTTCCGGCAGGTCAAACGGGGATGCAAGATATCGATGCGGCGATGGACAATTTGTTTAATCACCCCAATGTCGGTCCTTTCATTGGCAAGCAGTTGATACAACGGTTAGTCACTTCAAATCCAAGTCCAGCTTATATTGAGCGAGTCACTCGCGCATTTAATGGTGAATCTTCCGGCGTCAGAGGAGACATGAAAGCGATTATTCGAGCGATATTACTCGACCCAGAAGCGACTACCCAACCTTCGCAACAGCAAAACACAGCAGGTCGATTAAGAGAGCCGTTTTTAAGACTACTAAGGCTGAAGCGAACGTTTAATGCCACCACCGTAGATCGTACTCATGCGGGTGGTAATTACGATTTGAGCTCTGCCATACGCCAATACGTCATGTTTTCCCCAAGTGTTTTCAATTTCTTCCAGCCAAATTATCGGCCTAATGGTGAAATTAAAGACGCAGGCTTAGTCGCTCCCGAATTTCAAATAACAAATGCGTCATCCATTGTTGAAGTTAAAAATGTAGTTCAGTTATTTTTGGAAACGGGGCGAATTGAAGAACGGGCGGGTTTACTACCTAGCGAAACGGTTTCATTTGAATCAGAATTAGCGATTGCACAGGATGTCGGTGAACTGGTGAGTAGATTAGATACACTGATGACCTATGGCACGTTAACCAGCAACACAAGAGAAGCAGTCATATCCGCCATACAAAATTTGGAAGATCCACTAGATAGGGTTCGAATGGCGATCTATCTGATAGCCATCTCACCAGACTATGCCGTAGCGATTTAACCATTATTTGGAGTAAAAGACATGAAACTAAAAAGTAATGCAAGACGATCATTTTTGAAAACTTCAGGTAAAGCTTGTCTTGGAACTGCTGCACTATTGGGTACCACTCAGCTTGGAGCAATGGCGAGCCTTGGAGCAAGTAACAACAATGATTACAAGGCACTTGTGTGCATTTTGTTAGCTGGGGGCGCCGATTCGTTTAATATGCTAGTCCCTTCGGATTCCACATATTATGATCAATATCGAGCAACTCGAACGGACTTAGCGTTAAGCCAAACGAGCTTATTGCCACTGAATAATGGCACTAATAATGGACGTACTTTAGGGCTTCATCCACAACTTACTGGTCTTCAGTCATTATTTAATGCAGGAAATCTTGCTTTTTTAAGTAATGTCGGGCCGTTAGTTGAACCTACGTCGACACAAGCCCTTGCGAATGGTTCTGCCAAGCTGCCTTTAGGGCTTTATTCCCATTCTGATCAAATCAGTCAATGGCAAACAGCGGTTCCTGATGCTAGAAGCAATACCGGTTGGGGCGGAAGAATGGCAGACATTCTTGCATCGCAAAACATGAATCAACGCATTTCGATGAGCATATCCGCATCAGGTTCGAATGAGTTTCAGGCAGGTAGAACAACCGATTCGTATACCATCATGCCGGGTGACTCACCGACCCCAACACTATATGCCAGACAGGAATACGGCGATAATATCAGTAATGCCATCGATAGAATATATGCCAACACAGGTTACAACAATCTATTGCGTAGAAGTTTCGCGAAGCTTTTCAATGTTTCTATCAGTGCCAATCAAGAATTTTCTGCGGCTTTGGCAAATGTTCAAACGCTTTCAACGCAATTTTCTGCCGACCCCTTCTCGCAACAGCTTCAAGTGGTCGCCAAAACGATTGCGGCAAATCAAGCATTAGGTATGCGGCGTCAAACATTTTTTGTCACCTATGGTGGTTGGGATCATCATGATGAAGTGATAAATGCAATGAATACTATGCTTAAGCCTCTCAATGACGGTTTGGTAGCATTTCAAGGTGCGATGACTGAATTGGGCATGCAAGATAACGTCACTACTTTCACGACGTCGGACTTTGCAAGAACCTTGTCATCTAATGGAAGGGGTTCCGACCACGGTTGGGGCGGCAATGCAATAGTAATGGGTGGCTCAGTCAATGGCGGAAGCGTTTTTGGTACTTACCCAAGTCTTGCGTTGGATAACCCTTTGGATACTGGCAGGGGAGTACTTATGCCGACGAAATCATTAGATGAGTACTTTACAGAATTGGCATTATGGTTTGGTGTGCTACCTTCCCAAATGAGCGATATTTTACCCAATGTAAATCGTTTTATTAATGTAAGTTCCGGTGAAAAGCCGATTGGTTTCATGAGATAAATAGCTTAAATAAGATGGCGTATGTGCAGTTGTGACTGAACATACGCATTATTATGAGCTTTTCTTTTCAGATATTCGCATCAAGTTAAGTCATGACGATTTCACTACATCACCTTATTGAGTACCTGGCGCCGTTTATGCCAGATTACCGCGCTCGAAGAGCGCTCTTTTAAATGCCTTGAATTTTGTCGCCCTCTGTTTATTAATCATGTGGGATAATGATTTCTGATGAAATATCAAATCTATGAAAGTTGAGCTGTACAATAAGACCAATAACAAAACCGTTAAGCTAGGCACAAACCTACCTCACGATATCTATCCTGCCAAGGCAATCATTGCACTGTATCAAGAATGCTGGGAAATAGAGTTAGAGTATCGTGAAATCAAATCCAGCATGTTAGATAACGCGATTACTTTGCGCAGTAAAACCAAAGATCTCGTTTATCAAGAGCTTTATGGCATGTTGCTAGCCTATAATCGGGTGCGTTATGAAATCGCACTGACCGCAAACGAAGTGGGCTGCAACCCACTCGTATCAGCTTCAGATCAGCTTTACGGATTGTGCTATATGACTACCATGGCATGGCCATCAGCAAAACATTGCATAAATTGCCAGCGAGAATGAAAGACATTACACAGGTACTAAAAGACTTTATTCTACCCAAACCAGAAAGGCCCTCATATCCGAGAGCCCTAAAGATACAAACAACCCGCAAATACCCTTTAAAAAAGCCGGAGCACTTACGATTTATTTACTCAGCTGTTATTTGATAAATCTGCACACTGCCAGATTCTTCATTACCAATAACCAAGAGCGCTTCTCCAGTTGGGCTGTCCATTGCACTGATGAAGCTCATGCCTTCTGGTGCTAAATCGCCAGTAATATCGGCGCCTTCAGCAACTCCTCGGTTAATGAAGTAGCTTACAAATTGCACGTTGTAGGGGTTAGTAATGTCGTATGCCATAACGCCGCCCATTCTCTCCAGTCCTACAAAAGCATACTGACGACCATCAATCATGCCGAGTGCCAGCGCTTCTGGCTCAGGACCTTTCGCATCTGATCGCGTGTCGCCTTCGTTTTCGTCATTATTGTTATTGAATAATGGACCAAAAATAGAGGCGGTAATGCGTTCAAAGTCGTCACCTGAATCGTAAACGACCAAACCATTTGTATCCCAGATAGTGAACGATCGTGCGCCATATGTATAGAGTTCATTGTAGGTGCCGCTGCCATCCGTTGAGCCATCTTCTGAACCTAAGAATGTAGTAACAAGTAGGCGACCGATATCATCATCGTCGTTATTGACGTAATCAAAGTTAGCGGCGAGCGTTAAATCTTCGACGCGGATTTCGTCAATAAACGCAAGGCATCCATCATCATCGTCAAAGTCCACACCACCTAATGTGGTAAGGCATGTAGCTTCGTCTGGCGCATCAAAGAAGTACTCTCTCCCGTCGCCTTCATTCGCTGTGACAATAAAGTTTGCACCGTTCCAGGTGAAACTGTCTATCGTATCAGGCTGATACATACCAAAAAGTCCTGGATAATTGGACAGATTTACACCGCCATCGCGATCTGATGCATCCAACAATAGATTGCTCCAATCTTTGAAGCCAAGCCCAATGACACCTGCTAGTGTGTTTGTTGACAGGTCAACAATTGCCAACGCGTTGTTTTCCTGTATGGCCACAAATGCAAGGGAGTCATCTTCAGAAACGGCAACGTATTCTGGCTCTAAATCCTGTGCAACGGATGCCGTGTAGAGGTTACCATTAATTGTGCGCCCATCTGGGTTTGCGAACACAGCGCCCTGAGCTTCAAGTTCGGCTTGGTCTAGCCCTCCAAACGTCAATTCGATGTCCATCATTGCCGGTACACCGTCGGTGAGTTCGATTATCGATATGGAACCTTCAGGATCTACACTATAGTCGTCTGCTGGTTCGCCTTCATTCGCGACAATTGCTTTGGTTCCGTCATGCGTGAAAACAACGTTGTCGGGCAGGAAACCCACTTCAACATTACTTAAGAAGACTGGCGCTGCGCCGGAAACATCATAAAATGCAACGCTTCCTCTAACGCCTGTATCTGCTGCGACTGCAACGGCTAATACGTCATTATTATTATCAAAAGCAATGCTGTTGGCATCCCCTGTTAAACCACTTGTATCATTTACGTTGAGCGTAATCGCAGAATCTAAATTTGTGTTGTTTACGACACCTTCAGCATCGGCAGTTAGAGCAGAGGCATCGAGGTTATTGATATCCATTATCTCAACTACTACTGGATCACCTGAGCTGTTGACTGCGTATACCCAGCCTTTGCTTGCTTGATAGGCTACGATTTCAGCCGCTCCACTGGGGTCTGTTTCATTTAATACTGAACGTCCAATAAGTGTCGCGCTAAGTGTTGTTGGTGCGCTAGCGCCGTCAGTGCCAGCGGCACCGTCCGCTCCCGCAGGGCCTGCAGGACCCGCTGGTCCTACCGGTCCAGTTTCACCATCATCTCCCTCAAGAAAGCAACCAGATAAACTCAAGGTCAGAGCGCAAGTAATAGCGAGGGTTAACGTCTTTTTTTTTGATAACATAGGTTATTCCTTTATTTTAAGGATGGGGCTAGTCCTCCCTTAATCATCAAAGACTGATAGGGGCATGTTGTTGATTTCGTTTTGAATTTATCCAACACGCCCTTGTTTAAGGAGGCTGTTTTAAACAAGAACATTGCACTGTTTCATTGCAATGGATCCAGAAAGCTTGCTGACGTTAACACTGGATTGTGACAATTACGTATCGCATAGGTTACATTTTGGTTACAAAGAAAACGTGCGCCGTAGAAGCATTAAAAACAAATAAAATCAATTTCTTAGCAAGGAGTTATTGCACTTTGTAATTGTCACTCTATATACCCGTGGCTGACTGTGCTTGTGGAACTTTATCGGTTAATTAGGAAACCCAAATATTTGCATTTATGAACCTTTCCGGTTTTGTATGCTTACATAATGACTAAAAAACTACTGTGCTAACAAAAACTCAATCATCTAAAAAAAAGGCAATCAGTATGCAGCTGTCTTACGCTAAAAACACAATAAGAATTTTTCAACTATTCGGACTTTTTATCTTGTCTTCAGGTTTATCTTTGCAAGCAAATGAAAGGGGGATGATCCCTACTGATTACTTTGAATTCGTCAATGTATTGTCTCCTGTTGTCTCGCCAAAAAGTGACGATATCCTGTTTGTCAAACAAACAGTTAATGAAAAAAAGGATGGTAGAGAACATCAATTATATCTACTTACAGAAGACGGAGAATTACGCGCATTTACGCAAGGAAAAAATGACACCCGACCTCAGTGGTCGCCTGATGGGGCCAGTATTAGTTTCATAAGAAAAGTTAACGATAAGCCGCAAATATTCCTGATGCCAAAGGATGGCGGCGAAGCCTTTCAATTGACCAAGCTAGAGCAAGCTATCGTTGATTACAAATGGTTCCCGGATGGCGAAAAGTTGCTTCTCACCCTAAATGTAACACCTGAAAATGCCGACTCGGATGAGAACAAAGATACAAAAAGAGAATCACCAAATATAACCGTCATAACGAAAGCTAAATATCTCCAAGATGGAATAGGATATTTAACGGCGTCCAGACACCATTTGTTTATGTACGATATAGAAAGCGGTGAGCTTACTCAATTAACTGAAAGCGACAAATGGAATGCAAAAGCAGGTCAAGTTTCTTCAGATGGAAATACTGTTTTTTATCACGCTAACAAAACAGGAGAAGAATACGAAGGAAATGAGAACAGTGATGTTTTCAAATTAGACCTTAACAAGTCTACCACTATCAAATTGACAGGCGGTATCAATGCGCAATGGAACCCTGTTATTTCACCGGCGGATCAAGGTTTGGTATACCTTCATAAGGATGACACATATGAGCAAACCGAACTTTACTGGCGTAATCCGGTGGGAGAGAACGTTAACCTAACAGAGGATTTTGATAGAAATATAAATTCTCCTTTGTGGTTAGGCACGCGTAAACAACTGCTTTTTCTTGCGAACGATCATGGGGCAAATCGTCTATTTCGACTGGATATTGCGACAAAAAACGTCAAAAGCCTCCTCACCAATACCGAGACGGTGCGTAACTTAACGATCGCGCCAAATGGCGCGTTCGCCGTTTTCAGTCTTGAAAACTCAATTAGTTTACCAGAATTATACCGCTTGGACGTTGATACAGGTGAGTTGGCCAAGCTTACCCGTTTTAACGAAACGTTACTTAGCGATATGAAATTGTCTAAAGCTGAGGATGTTTGGTTTAAAAATGACCAAGGTATGGACATACAGGGATTTTTGCACAAACCGATTCAATTTGAAGCAAATGGCAAATATCCACTTATTCTCAATATAAAAGGTGGACCTGGCGGCATGTGGGGACATCAATGGTTTCATGAGAATCAAATGTTTGCTGCAAAGGGATATGCAGTCGCATATGTTAATTACAGAGGAAGCAGTGGTTATGGTATTAAACACGGTCAAGCGGTTCGCCTAGATTATGGCGGTGCTGATTACAAGGACAATATGCAATTTTTAGAGCATGTACTCGCCAATAACGATTGGATAGACGAAAACAAACTTTACATTACAGGCGGCAGTCATGGCGGCTTTTTGACAAACTGGATAACAACAAAAACCAATAGGTTCAAGGCGGCAGTAACACAGAGAAGCATAAGTTCATGGATTTCAGAAGCAGGCACTCAACAAATCACGCCCCGTCAAATGACGAAAGAGTTTGGCGGCAATCTGTGGGATAACTTTGATTATTATTGGGGGCGTTCACCCCTTAAATATGCTGATGATGTCAAAACACCTACCTTAATTATTCATAGTGATAACGACATGATTACACCAATAGGGCAGGGGCAAGAGTGGTTTTATGCGTTAAAAGCTAATGACGTAGACACAGAAATGGTGGTTTTTCACGATGAAACGCATTCCCTATCAAGAACGGGTAAACCTACAAATCTTGTGGAAAGAATCGAGCGAATTTTGAGTTGGTTTCAAAAGTACTAGGGACTAGTAAATCAACGCCTCTAGTATAGATTTGTATATTTTCAATAATGCAAAGGTGGCATTGTTTAATGGAGTCACCCATTCGTTGATCTACATTAACTTTTGATAAAATACCTGCGGTTTTAGGTATCGCTCCATTTGTCATTGCGCGTGGATTGTCTATAAAAAATATGTTGTTATCTATTCAGAGCCTTTAATATGATCCAACTTGCTTACACAAGCACCGCTGTAGAACCAATGTCAAAACTTGAACTGCTTAAATTGCTTCAACAGGCGAGAGAGTTTAATCTAAAAAATGAGATCACAGGGATCTTAATGTATAAAGAGCAGTCATTTTTCCAAGTCATTGAAGGGGAGAAAGACGTCGTCAATAACCTTTTACTCTCAATACTCGATGATCCTCGACATTATGATTTAGGCGTCATTTATAACCGAGAAATCTCTATTAGAGATTTCAGTACATGGAGTATGGGGTTTGTAAATTTAGAGTCCAATGATTACGATTTAGATGGTTGGGAAAACAGAGGATTTGAATTCCCACTGCAAAATGAAAATGGAAACCTCACTCAAATGATCAGTGTTCGGCAAGCGAGCCATCTAGTGAGATCGTTTTCGCAAAGAGCGTAAATCGACACCCTACATTTAAATTTCATATAACCACTGGATCAAACGCATTCTTGCAGTAATTATTTATCTAATGAAATTAATTATATTTTTTGATTGGAAAGTACATGCGTGATATCGAACCCGATATGTCTGGAAAGAATGCATCACCTGTTCAGGAACAATCCGTTGCCAATACTACGAACGCAAATATGCTTTCTTACATTGCTATTGGTCTATCGGTTTTGGCACTATTTGTGTCAGTTTTGGAGGTATCTTATTTGCACGATGAAGTACGTTCGCAAGCGTGGCCATATCTGCAACTAAATATGCGTTATTCTGAAGAAGGATTTGAGCTCAATGTTATAAACAAAGGCGTTGGACCAGCCAAAGTAAGGTCGGTAAAGATGTTTTTGGACGATAATGAGGTAACGGACATTGATCAAGCCATTTTAGATACGGTTGGCCCTGAAAATGCCTTTAGTTATGAACTTTATTTTTCAAGGAATCCAGCGCCCGGGGTGATGAGTGCGGATGAAAAAGCAGTTTTCTTCAAAGTACCTTGGCAACCTAACACACGGTTACTTACCCAAAGCTGGGCAAACCGGATTGATTTAACCGCATGTTACTGTTCAGTTTACGATCAGTGCTGGGTATCTCGAATGGGTCAAGGTGACCCAGTAAAAACCGAATATTGCGAATAAAAGTCAACCACAACGAATCCACTAACTTGCATCGTTGTAATGAGGACCCGTTGAGCAGTTTTGCAGCAGATTGTATCATTGTTGTATGATAGAGTCACCGTAACATCAGAAAGTTGTGAAAAAGCGTGGTGTCAATATCGCCGGAACTATTGATAGTTGTTGCAGCAATAAACTTTCTAATATCTTTGTTATTAGCATGGATTGCGTCTTTTATTGTTTATGCAAAAAACAAATTTTTGCAGAGATTTTTTGTCAGTACCCGATATTTAATTCGTGCGCATATCGATTTTTTGTTGATGAGTCTATTGTTGGTCGCAACTTTTTATTTAGTCAATCAGTTCGAATTAATTGTGCCTGATTACATACTTATCCTGGCGATTGTTGGAGCGATTTACAATCCATTAGGGTTTGTGATCTTGTCGGTCAAGCCACATTTATCCTCACCTACTTCAACACTAAGTAAAACCGTAACACTACTTGCTTTTATTCCGACAACTATTGGATTTGGTTACCCAATGGTGAAACTATTGTTGAGTCTAGGTCCTAGTATCATCTGACCTATAGAAATGTCGCAATATCTTGCAATGCCTTCTTATGTAGTGCGTGTTCTGGCACAGTAGCATCATGTGCAGGGTAACCTACAATGACTAGCATATAAGCGCGTTCATCTTCGGGTCTATTACAAATCTTACTTAAAAAACTCATCGGTTTTGGGGTGTGGGTTAACGTAGCCAGGCCTGCATTATGTAGTGCAGTGAGTAAAAAACCTGTTGCTATACCAACAGACTCTTGGATGTAGTAGTTTTGTCTCTTTTCTTCAGAGTCAATCCCCCCTTTTTTTTGACTAAATACCACTATCAACCAAGGTGCGATTTCAAGATATGGTTTTTGCGCATCGGTTCCCAGAGGCTTTAATGCGTCGAGCCATTCGTCGTTCGCGCCACCATCATAAAATCTGCGTTCATGGATTTCAGCTTGTTCCCGTACTTGCCGTTTTACCTCTTTTGACGAAATAGCACAAAAATGCCATGGTTGGTGATTGGCGCCACTAGGCGCACTACCTGCTGTTTTTATGCAGTTTTCAATGATGGTTCTAGACACCGCTTTGTCGCTGAAGTTGCGAATACTATGCCGTCGTTGCAAGTTCTCTAGCCAGTCCGCTGAACGAGCCAGCATTTCAGCTTCAGGATATTCGATAAAGTCATCAAGAGGTTTATTGTCGTGTGTTTGCATGCTTTTGAGCTCATTGTAGGTCAATATATTGTTGCAAGTAGTGTTCAAATCATATGGTCGTTATTGAGAGTTAACGATCGGTAGACAGCAACGTTTATCTCTCTCATTTTGCGTTGTTTATTATTATTGGAAACAAACAAATAGATGTGAAATAGTTTTTACTTGTCAGAAGGTATTAGTTGAGTATAATACGCGTCCCTCCTTGATGTCGCTTTCTCTCCACCATAGGTTAAAATCGCTCAAGGTTGGTGTATCTAAAATGACAGAACTTAGGGGTGTAGTTCGAATTGGTAGAACAGCGGTCTCCAAAACCGATGGTTGGGGGTTCGAGTCCCTCCACCCCTGCCA
>DDLV01000009.1 GCA_002340325.1 Glaciecola sp. UBA2563
ATGAAAGATATACAGCCCCTAACATTCGATCATAAAATTAATCGCACATGTCAATGCACATTAGGTGTGCACGCGTATCTTTGCCTTTCTATCATCTTTTTACTCACTTGCGCTGCAAATGCTATTGCGGATAACAAAACGGTTACTGCGCTTGGCGAGTGGGTAATCGACGAAAATGGAAAAACGATGTTAGATCCTCAAACATCTGGATTACTTGCCATTGAAGGTAAACTCTATTCTCTATCAGATACTAGTGCAGATGTTTCTCAGCTCAATCTGCTGCATGTCATTGATCCGGTTCACGCAAAAATAGTTGGGCAACACAAAATCACTTCTTTCTCACAGGAAGTTAAGTCGTCGTGTTTTTATGATTATCTCGCATCTAAACCCGATTACGAAGCGATGGTAAGACATCCATTGTCGCCTGAAAAATGGATATGGGTAACCGAAGATGCCTCGTATGCTGATCCCTTGAGTAACGAATGTAAAAATAGATTTTCTAACACGGGATCAACTGAATTCCCAACCCTCTTAGTATTATTAAACCAAAACGGAGACCAGTTAGAGGTAGAAGGCGTACGACCTATTCAATTTATGGATGAAAGCCAAGTAGGAGACTTCTCCAATGATGGGATTGAAGGGTTAGCGGTTACGCAAGACAACCAGTTGCTTTTGGCGCTTGAAAAAGACATTCAAGGAAATCCACGCATCTTTTCTGCCAATATTACACAAGATATGTTCAAACAAGATGAATTCCTTCAAGTTAGAGACGCTGGTTTATCAATACCCAAATTTGAGAGTGGCAATCATCCGATAAATGGCATGGACGTGTTTTATCCAAGTAATGAACAAGGCTTTCTTATTGCTGCTGCGAGAAATGATAATGAGATTTGGTTAATTGACTTAAATAAGACATTGCCAACTAGGCGACAGAAAATAATATTTAAAGCGCCGTCAGCAGGGGATGAATGTAACGTCCCTTACCCTCTCAACAATTCGTCTATAGAAGGTGTCGCCGTGATGGGAGACAGTGTGTTTTTGATAAATGATCCGTGGAAGATCAATTATCACAAAAATATACAATGCAGCGAAGATAAGGAAGGGTACCTGCGCTATTCACCTCTATTGTTTAAACTACCACTTAAATCTTTAGGATTTTAGTTTCGAAGCGAATGTCTTTTTGAATTTTGAAAGCTTGGGCGCAACCACCATTGCACAGTAACCATTTTGTGGATTGTTATCTGCATATCCTTGATGGTAATCTTCGGCTTGATAATAACTTTGCAAAGGCACAATCTCGGTTACAACCGGCGCGTTAAATATCTGCTCATTTTCAATCTCTTTTACAATCGCTTCAGCATCTTGTTTCTGTGAATCACTAGTATAATAAATGCCGCCTCGATATTGTGTTCCAACATCGTTACCTTGCCTGTTCAACTGTGTTGGATCATGCAGCGCAAAGAAAATCTCCAGAATTTCTCTACGAGAAATTTGTTCATTATCAAAGCTTACCTGCACAACTTCCGCATGGCCCGTGTTACCACTGCATATCGCCTCGTAAGTGGGGTTTTCTGTTTCGCCGTTGGCATAACCTGAAAACGCGGAAACAACTCCTTGAACCTGATTGTAAGCAGATTCAATGCACCAAAAACAACCGCCTGCTAGTGTGATTTTTTCTATTGCCATTTTACTTTCTAATGTAAATCTCAGTGTATTTATTGTGAAGGCAAACTTTGATTATTCAAGTCAACTAAATCAATCCTTTACCGTATACAAAGTTGATATGCTTTTTGAGGAGGTAATAAGCAATATGGCGTTTACAATATTTTATGATGGCAATTGCCCTCTTTGTGCCAAAGAGATCAAAATGCTTAAAAACCGAAATGCGGACGGTAACCTCGCGTTCGAAGACATATACGCTCACGATTTCTCAACCAAGTATCCTGAGCTGGACTGGCAAGCACTCAACGATAAGATTCATGGTGTTGATGAAAATGGAAACATTTTTATTGGCCTTGACGTAACGCACAAAGCATGGAGTCTGGTTGGTGTAGGTTGGCTATATGCTCCCTTAAGATGGCCACTGATAAAAGTAGTGGCTGATGCAGGGTATCGGTTTTTTGCTCGTCACCGCCATCGAATTTCGTATCTACTCACTGGAAAAAAAAGAGTTGAAGGTGATTGTCAAACGCATTGCGAGAATAAACTGAAATGACAAAAAACACATTAATTGTTGGTGCCAGTGGCGGTATCGGAAGAGCAGTCCTAGAAAATATTAAACAATCAAAAAAGCAGGAAGATGTGATCTATGTCGCATCGAGAAAGCATCTATCGATCGAAGACGATTCAGTTATATCAAAACAGTTGGATTATTCAGAAAGGTCAATAAAATCGTTAGTCAGCCAAATTGATAACGACAAGATTAAATTAGATGAAGTCTATATATGTACTGGTGTTTTGCATGACTTTGAACAGCAGTTATCGACATTAAAACCAGAAAAACGTCTAGAAGATATAAACGTTGAAGCGTTCGAGCGTTATTTCCATATAAATACCATCATTCCAAGCTTATGGCTTAAGTATTTGGTCAATACTGTCAGTAAGAACGGTTCTACTATTGGGATCATAAGTGCGCGCGTTGGCAGCATTTCAGATAATCGTTTAGGCGGGTGGTACGGTTATAGGAGTTCAAAAGCCGCGCTAAACATGGTTATCAAAACAGCCGCGGTTGAGTATGCAAGGCGTGCTTCAAAGACCTGCTTGATAAGTTACCACCCAGGCACTGTCGATACAGGCCTTTCCAAACCTTTCCAAGCCAACGTAAAACCTGAAAAGTTGTTCACGGCTGAATTTACTGCAGAGCGTTTCGTCAACGTGTGTCGCACTTCAAATCCAGAGCAATCGCCAAGATATGTCGATTATGATGGCAATGCTATACCTTGGTAAATTAATCAAACTGACCACTTACAGAGTGGCGACCTTTAATCCAAGCGTATCCATTCAAACTGACAGTGCTTGTGAATTATCGATTGTTCCCTGCTAAGATATAAAGAAATACAGTCCCTAATAACAATAAATAAAGGTAACAATATGGCCGGACCGCGCGAACAATTTGGCTCAAAATTGGGCTTCATACTTGCAGCTGCAGGCTCTGCAGTCGGTATAGGTAATCTCGTGGGGTTTCCCGTCGGCGCAGCAAAAAATGGTGGCGGTGCTTTTTTGCTTATGTATGCGATTTTTGTATTTTTCATTTGTCTGCCCGTTATGATAGCTGAAATGTCAGTAGGCAGAGCGTCTCAGAAAGATCCGTACGGTGCTTACAAGCATCTCACAGAGCAAAACAAGCTTTGGAGTATCGCAGGTGCACTTTCCATTATAACGCCATTTATGATTGCAGTATTTTATTTGGTCATAACAGTATGGATTTTTGGTTATCTCGTGGAGTCAGTTATTGGCAACCTAGATGTTTTGGCGCAGCCTGACACCTTTGGCGCATTTATCAATAGCTATACGCTATTTGCTTACATGGCGGTAGTGCTCGTTGTTGTCTACTTCATTCTGCAGGGCGGCGTTAAGCAAGGCATTGAACGCGCGGCTAAGATCTTAATGCCTGCGCTTTTTATCATGTTGCTGGCGCTAGTTGTATTTGTGCTAACACGTGAGAATGCATTTGCGGGTGTTGAATACTATTTGATTCCAGATTTCTCCAAAATAGACGCTGGTGTCGTAAACGGCGCGCTATCGCAAGCATTCTTTTCGCTGTCTTTGGGCATGGGGATAATGATTACTTATGGTAGTTATATTAATAAGAAGGCCAATCTTCCTGAATCCGCAAAACTTGTTGCATTAACAGACACTGCTGTTGCTTTCACTGCAGGCTTGATGATTTTAC
>DDLV01000029.1 GCA_002340325.1 Glaciecola sp. UBA2563
CAGATGCCAAAATGGATTTTGACTTGGTTCCGACAGTGGTATTCAGCCATCCAACAATTGGCACTATTGGCTTAACCGAAAAGCAAGCTGAAGAGAAATTCGGAAAAGAAAATATAAAAGTGTACACCAGTAGTTTTGGGGCAATGTACACTGCTGTGACTTCACATCGTCAAATCACCAATATGAAACTCATCACCCAAGGGGACGATGAAAAAGTCGTTGGTTTACACGGGATTGGCTTTGGCATGGACGAAATATTACAGGGTTTTGGGGTTGCTATAAAAATGGGAGCGACAAAAGCTGACTTTGACGCTTGTGTCGCAATCCATCCGACTTCAGCCGAGGAATTCGTCACGCTGAGTTAACCGAACTAACCGCCGCTTACCCCATACCCAAAAAGGTCGATTTTTCGGCCTTTTTCTTGCTTGATAAATTAATAATAAAGTACTAGTGTTTTTTGTGCTTATAATGGTATCAGATGACATACCTAATTATAAGCGCAAGCAATTACCACGCATCAACTTGCAAGATAAACTTAAAAAACTTTCGAAAATAGGCGTCATAGATCATGTTCAAAAAATTCATCGGTATAGTCACAGTTACAGCGGCATTCTCCTTCAATTCTTTGGCAAGTGATGGACCAAGCAAAGAACCCTTCGTGAAAGTTAACGACGACTTTGTCACCCAAAGCTGTTACGTCGCCGCTACTCAAGGCATGCCAGCGGTTAAGAAACTCGTTGAAAGCAGATTTTTATCATTCAACGACTTCAAGAAGGATGTTGTATGCAACGGCATAGACATCGAGAAATTCGCCAAGCAAGCAAAAGCGCCAAGCCCAGTCGGTCGTCAAGTCCAATTAATAGCAACAAATAACGACTTGGAATCAAGAGTGTGTATGGCGGCATTGACGAAAAACTTAGATGACGTCGTCAAAGAATATCGCATAAACAAAGACTACATAGTATGTAATCGTCTTTCCTTGACCCGATTCTTAGAAAAAAATAATGATTTACTAGTCTCTAACAACCTTACGACACCATAGGATATTTAATCTTTCTAGTGTTTAGGCATCACGCTGTTCGATAAATCGTTCAGCGTGGCCTTCACGACGCATTATAGATTATGCTCATAACTCTTTTTCAGCAAACTCCGCGAGTCGGCTTCTAACAACACCATCCAACATTAGGGTTGCACTACCCGAAAATAACTTAAACTTCTCCACCAAATACGTCAGCCCTGAAGTCAACGGATTGAGGTAATTACTGTCAATTTGAGAAAGATTACCCGCACAGATTAGTTTTGTTCCTTCACCGCAGCGAGTAATAATAGTTTTAAGTTGAGATGCTGTTAGGTTCTGTGATTCGTCCAACAACACAATTGCGTTTTGTAGACTTCTACCGCGCATGAAGTTTACCGATTTGAACTGGATATTTGCTTTTTCCATAATATAGTTCAACGAGCTTTTTGTGTTTTCATCATGTTTGTGAAGCACTTCCAATGAATCTGTAATCGCCGCCAACCAAGGCGTCATTTTTTCTTCTTCCGTACCTGGTAAAAACCCTATCGATTCTGCTATCTCTGGTGTGCTTCTAGTAACAATAATTTTATCGTACATATTTTGCTCTATCACCATTTCAAGAGCAGCTGCCAGCGCCAATAATGTTTTTCCGCTTCCTGCGGGCCCGGTTAAAATACAAAGGTCTATATGAGGATCTAATAACGTTTGCAATGCCATGGCTTGGCCAATATTTTTTGGACTTATGCCCCATGCTCGCCGGGACATCAACCTGTCAACCCCCAAGTCCAGCACTTCAATATGATGCTCGTCAATAGCTTCAATTAAGCCGGCAAATTGGCCAGCTTCATCAACGATAAACTCATTTATATAGGGATCTGGGACAAGGTCTTTAGATAGTCGATGCACCGTATCTCGACCTTCGGTAAAACTCTCTACATTAGATACACGGTCCCATAAGGCACCTTCTATCGTTACGTACCCTTTACTTAAATATTTTATGTCGCTAATTAACTGGTCGGTAAAATAGTCCTGTACCAAAGACATCCCTGCGCCTTTTGCTTTCAAACGCATATTGATATCTTTTGTAACGAGCACGACTTCTCTGTTTGGATATTCGTTTTGAAGGTTCAACGCGGCATTGATGATCCGGTTATCGTTTTCATTACTGGTAAACACTTGCTGCGATTCCTGCATACTCAAATCAGCAAAAATTGATAATTTACCCGTGGGTGCTGCTTCTCCCGATCCCAACCCCAACATACTAACCCCTTCAGTCATGTCCTCGGGTGATGCATCGTGCAAGAGATTCTCCATCGCTCTTATCGAGACTCGAGCATCTCGTGCAACATCTTTCTTACTATCCTTAATGTAATCCAACTCTTCCAGAACTGTCATTGGCACGACAACATCGTGCTCTTTAAAAGATAAAAATGCTAAGGGTTCGTGTAATAATATATTGGTGTCTAGGACGAAGAGTTTTTTGTGAGTGTCAATTGCTGTACTAATATCTACAGTTTCTGCAGTTTGAGTTTCCGGCATCAAATGCTCCGTGTCACAGGGTTCAAGTGGTCAGAACTGGTATTCGACCAACCAAATAAGACCCATAACTATATGTTCTATATTATGATCTGTTACATTATGGTCCATAGAATGGACAACCTTGTGCTAGCACAATCGATGTAATCTAGGTGTAATTTGCCAAAATTGTCCACCCGCATTCTTACCATAAACATAAATTCAAAAATATGCACCTATTTTCTTAGCTCAACGATCAAATTTTGATGCTGACATCCGAAATAGCAAATACTACAATAAAAAGGAAACATAACAGGACACACAACAGGATTTCATGCCGGAACAAAACGATTTTGTGGTCGGCCAGCGATGGCTGAGTAATACCGAAGTAGATTTAGGGCTGGGCATAGTGATGGGAGTTGACAAACGCACTGTTAATATCCATTTCCCAGCAGCAAATCAAGAAAGAACCTATGCAACTAACCAAAACGCACTAACCAGACTCCTTCTCGAACAAGGTGATGAAGCAATGCATGCCGATGGTTGGACATTGATTATTGAGTCCGTCGTTGAGCAAGATGATCTGGTATGTTACAAAGGCACTCGAGTAGACAGTGGTAAGAGCGCTACGCTTGTAGAAGTTGCACTCGATCATAGATTGAGGATCCATCAACCGCAAAAAAGACTGTTTTTAGCCCAACTGGACCATCCACGATGGTTCGACACAAGGTTAACTTGCTGGCAGAAACAATACGAACTTGCTAGTTCAGATGTAATGGGCCTTATCGGCGCCCGAGTAGAACTTATCCCCCACCAAGTTCACATTGCTTATCAAGTCGGAAAGAGATATGCGCCAAGGGTACTCCTAGCTGATGAAGTTGGTCTTGGAAAAACCATAGAAGCAGCCCTTATTCTACATCAACAAATTTTAAGCGGCCGTGCTCAGCGCGCACTGATAATAGTACCTGATACGTTAGTGCATCAATGGCTTGTTGAGTTGCTCAGACGAGTTAATTTACGGTTTTCAATATTCGACGATGAACGAATGCACGCTGTAAAGGAAAGCGGTGAAAATCCCTTTTCTCAAGAACAGTTTGTCCTCTGCAGTCTGGATTTTATCAAGCAGCAAGAAACGCTTGAAGCAGCAAATTCAGTTGATTGGGATATCTTAATTGTCGACGAAGCACATCACCTACAGTGGTCTACGACGCATGTTTCTGAGGAATATCAAGCGATTGAAAAGCTTAGTGAAAGCGCTAAAGGCCTACTCTTGCTGACAGCAACACCCGATCAATTAGGCCATGAAAGTCATTTCGCGAGGTTACGACTACTCGATCCTGCTCGCTTTCATAGCTATGAGAAATACTGTGAGGAAGAGTCGAAGTACAGCCAATTAGCCGAGATCATCAATCCGCTATTTGAATCAAATGCATTAACTGACTCTGAAGCAGCTAGGTTATCTGGGATAGCACCTGATTACAGTCCTGCAGAACTGGATCTCGCGGAAGCAAGGCAAAAACTAGTTAGGCAATTAATTGATGAGCATGGCACCGGTAGGTTAATGTTTCGTAATAGACGTTCGGCTATCTCAGGCTTTCCGGAACGTATTGTAAACCCGCACCCATTACCTTTACCAAAAGAATACGAGTTAGCTCTAATGGGTGAGCAGGATATTCAATACTTATTGCATCCAGAGCGCGGGACGTTGCTAGACGATAGTTGGCCGAGTTTTGATGGTCGAGTGGAATGGTTACTGGCGTTTCTAGAAGGTCTTAGCAAAGATAAAAAAGTGCTGTTTATTTGTGCGTATGCTTCTAGCGCGCTGCAAATTGCTGAATTCCTGCGTACTAAAACCAGCGTTCGACATACCGTTTTCCATGAACAAATGAGTATAGTCGAACGCGATAGAGCCGCCCATTTTTTTGCAAGTGACGAGCAAGGTGCACAAATCATGCTGTGCAGCGAGATAGGCAGTGAAGGACGAAACTTTCAATTTTGTCATCACCTTGTTTTATTTGATTTACCCCTCAATCCCGATCTACTTGAACAGCGCATCGGTAGACTCGATCGAATTGGACAAACCAAAGACATCAATATACATATCCCGTACTTTAAAGATCAAGCGCAAGAAGTGCTTTATCAGTGGTATCACTATGGACTTAGTGCATTAGTCAAGACTTGCCAAGTTGGTGCCAAGGTAGCACAGAGTGTGGGTGACGAGCTGCTTGCAGCGCTGCTTTCCCCGAATGATACCGAAAACTGGCAAGAGTTGATTGAAGAAACGCGCCTGCTCAAAGATAAATACGTTGACGAAGTCGAAGCTGGAAGGGATCGACTACTTGAGCTCAACTCATCTGGCGGCGAACAAGTAGAACATGTTATCGATCGCATCATTGGCGTTGAGAACCCAATAAATATGATGCGTTTTATGACGCATTTACTCGACTCTGTTGGCGTTCAACAAGAAGAAAAAGATGATAGTATTTTTGTGCTTAGGCAAGGTGAATCGATGATGTTCCCGATACCTGGACTAAGCGATGAAGGCACTGAAGTAACGTACAAGCGAAGTACTGCAACCCGCTTTGAGCATGTTCATTATCTCTCGGCGGACAGTGAAATCGTGACACACTGTATTGATACCGTCCTAACAGATGTTATTGGTAACAGTAGTATTTGTTTTGTCAATGAGCCTACAGCGCCGGTAGGCGCATATTGGCTTGAATTGCTTGCTGTATTGGCACCTAGCAGCGATCCCAAATGGCAACTTCATCGGTTTCTGCCGGTTACGCCATTAAAGTTATGTTTGAACCCAAAGAATCAGATTGTAGAAATGGAGTTTGACCAAATTTTCACTGTGAAACCCAAGATGGCAGCACAATTGATCAGCGCGCTTCAGGTACAGTTAAAACAGGGGATTTCAATCGGGCTTGAAAAAGCCCTACAGCAGTTAGAACAAACCAAGCATCAAGCGCTGAATGATATGAACGAGTCGCTGCAAGATGAACATTCCAGACTTTCCAAACTTCAAATGAAAAACCCGAGTATTCGTGATGAAGAAATTGATTTTTTGCAGGAACAAAGAGAAACTCTGTCGAGTATTATTAATGAATCAGTTCCATATCTAGATAGTTTGAGAGTGGTAATCAATAATCCAAAGTAACGCTGCAATTATTCAGATGCCTCAGTATGTTTGTATATAACCCTCCTGCTGAGCCGTTTTTGGAGTTTGTCTATCGCGACGATCATATTGCGGTGATGAATAAACAGCATGGCTTGCTCAGCGTCCCCGGCAAAGCGCTGGAACATAAAGACTCATTGCATTACCGCATAACCCGAACACTACCGAATGCCTCTGTTGTTCATCGATTAGACATGGCGACATCGGGGCTTATTGTGTTTGCGTTGCATAAAGAAGCCCATCGTGATATTTCCAAGCAGTTTGAGAATCGAGAAGTTAAAAAAACCTATTCAGCGCTCGTTAGCGGCGCTATCTCTTTGCCCCATGGCAGTCTTAATTTCCCGTTGCGTTGTGACTGGCCAAATCGACCAAAACAAATGGTTGATTATGAAAAGGGCAAAAAAGCGTTGACGCATTACAAAGTACTAAAAAATCATCCAGTTAATCAAAAGTATATCAATCAGTCAGAGAACGGTAGCCAACCCTGTTTCACAACGGTGGAACTTTCACCGGTGACAGGGCGTTCTCATCAACTGCGCGTGCATTTGAAAGAGATTGGACATCCGATTTTAGGCGATAGGTTATATGCGGATGAAGTAGCACTGCACATGGCATCAAGACTATGCTTACACGCAACCCAGTTAAGCTTTCTGCACCCAAATACCCGTCAACACGTTAGTTTTACAAGCCCGCTCAACCTTGAACAATTTTTGGTCTAACCATTTTCTGTTCTGACACAAATGCGTTCAAACGCGCTAGGCGCTGTTTTTTTAATATTTTTAAAAAAACAATCCATTGCCGATAAATACGTTAGTTAATCTGTAATTTAAACAATATAAGGACAAACACATCTGGAACCTATCCATTTACGTCTTGTTTATCAGTCTAAAAAAATGAAGTTATTTGCAAACATTTGTTTGTTTTCGATATTCGCAATGTTTACAAGTGCGGTTTTTGCAACTATGCACGATGACATTCGCACGCAGTTTCATGACAATGACTACACCATTATCGACATCGACGGACGTCAACAACCGGTGTTTACGTTCGAATCAAACCTCTCAGAAACCAGAGCAACTATTTTATTCTTGTTGGATGAAAAAGATAGTAGGTTATTCGGGACGATGCATAAACTCGCACAGACACTGCCCAACGTCGGCCTCAACACAATAGTGTTTGCTGAAGGCTTTGCAAATATTCAACCAAGTAAAAGTGACGCATCAGACAACACTGCCCAATCGGATGTAAATAACCAAGCTTTATCGCAAGATACTCGAGAAGAACCTACTGAATCTAGTCCTAGCACAGATGCAGGCTCTACCATAGCGCAGAGTTTCGCTGTGACTACTACTGCAAATGCTGAGCAAACAGATAGTAACTTAGCGTCATTAACTCACTGCAGCGAGCAATTGAACAACCGTATCAGTCGTTTGTACGATGCGTTAAGTCTATCATCACAAAGAACGATTATTTTGACGTCAGGATTACTATCGAGCTGTTTGTTTTATATTGAAAACATACCCGGAGATGCACTCATCACGATTAATCCTTTTATAGACAATTTTGAACTAAATGTGCAACTTTCAGATAAGATCGCATCAACTTCACAACCAGTTCTTGACCTCGTTAATAAAACCTCTAATCGATATTCTAGCAAAAACGCAGTTCATAGACGTATTTCTTCGCAAAGGTTAATGAAAGCACACTACCGGCAACGAGACATAATAGGGCATAGGATGAGTCATCGTCAGGTTGAATATATCGCTAAAGAGATCTATGGATGGCTCACATTTTTGGGTTACTAGTCCTCAATCCCCATTCAGAAAAATTATTTAATGAAGATTTTTATACGTATTTTTATATAGTTAGCGTTGTTTCAGACACGCGCGCTTATTTTTTATTTTTTTTGACTATACTTTACGGTAGATAATACTTAAGGCGTACTCCGTGAGCGTTCAAGCTTTCATAAATGATAAATCGAAGTTAGTAACAAACTATGTCAATGGTTATTGGGCAAGTCAGATAACCTATGAGGAGTTGCAGCGCTTTTTGTGGGATATATTGGAGGAGTGGTCTGAAGTTGATTCCAAACAATTTGAAGCGTATACGCATCAAGAACGGATATTTTGGCATATATTTCAGTTACTTCAGCAATCTGAAAAGGAAATCTTGCTAAGCGAGCCGATTTATTCTGAAGTTGAGTGTTTACTTGGATATTTAAATAAACAAGGACTGTGTCCAATTGACGTTGTTGGGATGCGACCTTAGTAACTTTTTTCGCCGATCAGAGTGGCACAACACTAAAGTACTAATGCCAGATCGCGCCTATCAATTCAAGAAGCAATAACAATCCTATTTCTGCCGGCTTGCTTTGCATTGTATAAGGCAGCATCTGCTGCTTCTAACCATCGCATTGCAGTGAGGTAATCCTCAGAAAATTGGGCGACCCCAATAGAAATCGTCACGCAGATATCTAATCCGTCATGATTAATTACAGCTGATTCAGTCATGCTTCTTACCCGTTCAGCTACAATGTTCGCTTGCTCAGCCGTCGTTTCGGGTAAGATAACGACAAACTCTTCTCCGCCATAACGGCCGCACACATCTGTCTCTCTAGTTGCCTGTGTAATAACACTTGCGACTTCTTTTATTACAGTATCGCCTGCTTGGTGCCCATAAGTATCATTCACCTTTTTAAAATGATCGATATCTAAAATGATAACGCTCACCTGTTTGCTTGTGCGAAAGATAAGTTTGTACTCTAGTTCAAATCTCTCTTGCCAATAACGTCGATTAAAGAGACCTGTTAAACCATCGACGCGACTAATAGCTTCTAATTTCTCATTAAGCCCCTCAATTCTAAGTTTACTTGTTGCTTGGTCAGTTACGTCGTACACCAGCATGCAAGCTCTTTCGACAAGTCCGTTACATGGATTGACAATAGGTAATATCGTCACGTTCTGATACATATACTCAGATGGAGACGAGATTGGCCGTGCAGAATGCATTTTAAACAGATACTGTCTTTGCTCCCAGATTATAAAAACAGGGATCTGTAGTTCAAAAACTGGCTTACACTTATTGATAAACCAATCGGCATCAATGTCTGGCATATATGTAAAGAGCGACTTTGATGTAATCTCAGTCTCTTCTATATCAGTGTGATTCTCCATGAACTGATTCCACTCTTCAACAAGGAAATCTCTATCCAATACGACAACGCCAACTTCAATCGATGAGATTAATGCCTCTTGCCAAGAGGTTGCTTGTAATCCATTTTGAGCAGTCATTTTGCTGCCCCTTTCGTGTTTAAAATTTGTTTGAAAGTTGCATCAACTTCTGTACTGGGAATAACCAATAATAATTCAAAATAAATGTTTTCCTGACTGATGGCGTAGGCTATTTCAATGACTAAAACCTGCTCCCAACGGGAGATGCTCTTATCTACAATATCCCTTATTGTCGCATTCATTCCCAACAACATTGGGCTACTATGCGTAATCTGCGTGTCCAACTGGCTTGAGAGTCCGTTTAAACATGCACCTATGATAAGGTTGGACACATCCATTAGGACCTCTAGGTAAGAAGGTTCATTGTTTTCAACCTGTCTACCCATGAGTTTGCTGAGTGTTGATACATTTGCTTCGTCAAAAACGATAAAGGCTTCACCTTTAATGTGTTTACTGATAAATCCTTTCGAAATTGCAGATACATTTTGACGCTCATCAATGGCCGCAAGCGCCATCGCCAATTCATTCGCTTGGATTAAACTAACATTGGGTATAGGTAACTCAACAAATTTATCTAATACTTTAGCCAGCCTTTCACCGGCCTGCCCCATCGCGACGTTTGACAGTTCTCTGAAGGCATCGAGTTTTTCATCCAAAGAATCGCCGTACTGATTATCTTCTAACTTTGTCCGCTCTGAACAATTAGTGTTACCAGAAAAAATCCCATACTTGCTTAGAATTTCAGACAACTTATCGTTGTCTATGGGTTTGCGAATGAAGTCAAGTGCACCCAATTTTTTGATGCGTTTTCGTGCTTCTTCTTGCACATCACCAGATACCACGATAACCATCGAAGGTAGATCATGCTTTTTGATGTAGGCCATGGTTTCGTAACCATCCATCTGCGGCATGTTTAGATCAAGAAATAAAACGTCACCTTTTCCTGCCTTGATTGCTTCAATTGCTTCAACACCATTTGCAGCAAACGAAATATCTATCTCCCAGTCATCTGGCAGTGAACTGGCAATGAGTTTTCTCGCGAATTTAGAGTCATCGCAAATTAGAACGGGTAGAGTCATGAAACGTTGCTGATCATCTTTGTAAAACGGCGACAAACGGCCCTAAACCTGATTACGTGTATAACAAGGTTATCTGCAAATCTTCAATTTCATTTAGCCGTGTTCGTAAATTATACTTGCCAACTCGCGTTTTTCATTTGAGTAGTTATACGGCAAAGGGGTACTGAATAGCTGGATGATGTTGGTAGTTTTCCACAGTAAAATCGTCCGTAGAAACCCATGTTTCGATATCTTTGAGACTTTTAATATCAGGGTTTATATTCAATTGTGGTGGAGTAAAAGGTTGTCTTGCTAACTGCACTTCCTTCATTAAAGCTACCTGATTTTCATAGATATGCGCATTGACGATTTTATGAAAAACTTTTCCTGCTTTAT
Source organism: Glaciecola sp. UBA2563 (assembly GCA_002340325.1). Taxonomy (GTDB): domain Bacteria; phylum Pseudomonadota; class Gammaproteobacteria; order Enterobacterales; family Alteromonadaceae; genus Glaciecola. The sequence goes on from DDLV01000029.1 coordinate 10,396, forward strand.
GTCCAGTTATTTGTGCAATAAGAGACAAGAGTACAAAGCATTGCGGCATATTAAAGGTCAATCCAAGTGGCACATCACAACTTCGCATGTAGCTGGTTAAATGCAACGTATCCCCAAGCAATGAAAAAGTATGGGTATGCATACAAGGTCGCAAACACCCAAGTTCAAATTCACCTGGATTGTAAAACGTTAAAATCTCACCGCGATCATCTACGTTATTGCTAAGGTTTGACACAATTTTCGCTAGCTGGTCGAGTTCGCTACCGTCGGGTTTTTGCCAACGCCTTCCTTGAACGCCGTAAACCCTGCCCATGTCATCGGTACCTTTGCGCACAGGATTGGCTAACCAAGCTGCATTTTCATTTGCATTGGCATTCCATGTATTACATCCAATTGCTCTAAAATCAGCAGCATTGTCATAGCCGCGGAGATAGCCAAGTAATTCCGCAATTGCCGCCTTATAAAAGCATTTCCGCGTGGTTACAAGTGGAAATTCATTGTTACCAACGTCATATTCTAGATCGGCATTAATAACCGTTAAACAACGTATTCCGGTGCGCGAATTCTCTATCCACGTTCCGTCATCAATAATTCGCTGGCAAAGGGCTTCGTATTGGTTCATTTAAACTCTATTCTGATTATTCTTAGTTAACGCGATGTATATCAAAAAAAGGCCAGCTATGATCATTGGAATACTCAACATCTGGCCTTGGCTCAAACCAAGCGAGTTAAGTCCTATTCCAACATCAGGCTCTCTAAAAAATTCCACAAAAAACCTAGACACGCCGTAACCCAATAGAAAAAGGCCCCCTACCGACCCGACTGGTCTTGGTTTCTTTGAATAAAACCAAAGAACTAAAAATAGTACAAGCCCTTCGAAAAAAAATTGATAAAGCTGTGATGGATGACGCGGCAACGGCCCACCATTTGGAAAAACGAACGCCCATGGCACATCCGTGACCCTTCCCCAAAGCTCTCCGTTGATAAAATTTCCTAAACGTCCCGCACCCAACCCAATTGGCACCAAGGGAGCAATGAAATCGCCAACGCGCAAGAACTCCCAATTTTGTTTACGAGCGAACAAAAATGCGGCCAAAATAACACCTATACAGCCGCCATGAAAAGACATCCCACCTTCCCACAATTTAAAAAGATATAGTGGATTATCGAGAAATCTTGAAAAACTATAAAAGAATACGTAGCCTGCGCGGCCACCTGCTATTACACCGATAAAACACCAAAATAATAAATCAGAGAGCTGTTCCTTCGTCCAATTCACTCTATGTAACCGGCGATGCGCTAACCAAAAAGCAGCAGCAAAGCCAATTAAGTACATAACGCTATACCAGCGAATTTGTAATACACCCAGATCCAACAATACTGGACTGATGTCGGGAAACGGTAAGTGCTCTGAAGTGGCCATTAATCTCACTATCCTATTCGCAGGTGCACTAAACCTTGCACTTGCATGAATTTTGTTATTAATTTAAAACGTGTTGATCTAACTTTTATTGACCAGCTCTAACTAGACCACCAAGCCCCTGTGATTCAAGATAAAACGCAAGTTGTTTTTGTATTTCCAGCGGTGAATCTTGGGCAAGCAGATCATCTATCATACTTCGAACCTGTTTGAAATTCGTATTGCGTATAACCCAGTTTATTTTGTGCAATGAATGCGCGTTCATACTCAATCGCCGATATCCCATGCCAATCAATATTAACGCGCCAATGGGCTCTCCCGCCAATTCACCGCAAACCGTCGCTGGAACTCTGTATTTAGTTGATTCTTGCTGTATTAAGTGTAATGCATTTAATACCGCGGGGTGATATGACGAATACAAAGATGCAACATTCGAGTTGTTGCGATCTACTGCGAGTAAATACTGGGTTAGATCATTTGTGCCTACGGAGAAAAAATCAACTCTTTCTGCCAATTGCGGTAATAGAAACAACACGGATGGCACTTCTAACATCACACCGACAGCAGGTTTTGATAAAACAAAGTTCTGCTCGGCAGCTTCTTCTTTAACCTCTAAAAATGCCTGTTTAATGAGTTTCTTAGCATCGTCTATCTCGCTGACACAAGACACCATCGGCAGAAGAATGTGAAGATTAGACAAACCAAAACTGGCACGAAGCATCGCTCTTACTTGCATTAGAAATATATCAGGGTGATCTAATGTGAGTCTAATGCCTCGCCAACCCAAAAACGGGTTATCCTCTTTAACTGGGAAATAGGTCAGCGGCTTATCTCCGCCGACATCAAGCGTGCGCATGGTGATTTCTTTATTGGGATGTGCGCTTAACACCTGACGATAAATTTTCCCTTGCTCATCTTCAGAGGGAAACCGATCTCGCATCATGAAAGGAATTTCAGTTCTAAATAGCCCTACGCCATCCCCTTGTTTAAACTGGTCTAATTCTACTTCAGCCGACATGCCTGCATTCACTAAAAGCGAAATTGATACACCGTCTTCGGTAATTGGCGGGGAATCAGCTTCGCTATCTATACGCGCAAACAGTGCTTCTTCTTGTGAAATAAGCTTTTTATATTCTTGACGTTTAATATCGTCAAAATTGCATGATACTGCTCCTGAGTAACCATCCAAAAAAATCTCTTTTGATTGCAACAATGGCAGCGAAACGCCATCTAAGCCCATTACTGCAGGCACGCCCATCGCGCGAGCAAGAATAGCAGCATGTGAATTATTTGAGCCCTTCAATGATACTATGCCATTCAGCTTAGTATCTGAAAACTCCGCTAACATTGGTGCGCTGACTTCGTCTGCAACAAGTATAAAGCTCTGTTGGGGATCGGGGATCGCTTGTTTGTGACTGCTATCCATAATATTGGATAAGATTCGATTTGATAAATCGACAATATCGACAGCGCGTTCACGCATATAGGGATCATCCATATTATCGAATCTCGCCGCATACGCCTCTACAACGAACTTCAACGAAGACGATGCATCCCATCCTTTTCGTATACTACTCTCGACTTCTCTACCCAATGAATTTGCATCTAAAAGCTGGTTGTATAGCTGAAAAATCTTTTTTACATCATCTGGTAAGGTATCGCTCAGATTTGCAGAAAGCTGCTCAACTTGCGTTCTCGTTGTCTGAACCGCTTCTCGATAAACGCTAATTTGATCTTGGATATCATCCGTTTTAGATGGGATTAAGGTGCGCAACTCGTGTTTAAAATTGAACACGAGCCCAATTCCCATGGCAAGCCCTGGAGAACCTGGTATGCCGTTGAACCTTTGATATGAGTTTAGTTCTTGTCCTGGCTGCTGAAATTTACCAGACGCTTGGGCATTCGATATATAAAGCGCTACTTGAGCAGCGATGGTAACAAGAAATGCTTCATCATCTTGATCAAAAAGCCTCTGCTCTCGCTGCTGAAGACTGATTACGCCTAGTACTTTGCGCTGATGGATAATAGGGGTGCCTATAAATGCCTTAAAAGATTCTTCTTTAACTTCTGGAAAGTGTTTGAAGTTCGGGTGAGCAAAGGCATTCGCTACGTTGACAGGCTCCTCGCGCTCACCGATTAGCCCAATGAGGCCTTCATTGAAGGGAATTTTCACCTTTCCAATTGCTGATTTTTCGAGCCCATTGGTTGCGGCGAGGACAAATTCTTTATTTCGATAATCCGCTAAATGCAAACTACACGAATCTACTTTCATCTCGCTTTTGACAATACACACTAGCGCATCCAACGCTTCATACAGCGTAGGTAGTTGATTAACCTCTTGAATTATTCGCTTTAGCGCTGAAAGCATTTTGTAAACCTAAGCTATTATCGTAGAAAAAAAGATAAACAAAGCATCGCTACTCGGACAACCAATTCACCGTTTAATTCATACTAGAACTTGTTGAAAGATACTAGGATTTAACATTTGAGCGCGATTTTTGCCGGTGCTTTTGTCGATTTTTTTTGTGTCCTGCTCCCGTATTCCTGTGTGCATTCATCGCTTGATTACTGAACTCTTTAAGTATTCTTCTGTAAACTTCTCGTTTAAAGGCAACTACATTTCTTATAGGGTACCAATAACTCACCCAACGCCAATCATCAAATTCAGGATGGCCAGACGCATTGAGGTCTACAGACTTCTCATCGCCGCTAATTGTTAACAAAAACCATTTTTGTTTTTGCCCAATACACACGGGATCGTTACCTTGACGAACGAGTCTTTTAGGCAGTTTGTATCGAAGCCAATTGCGGCTTACAGCAAGGATTTTCACATGTTCTTTTTTTAGCCCAACTTCTTCGTATAGCTCCCTATACATAGCTTGTTCAGCTGTTTCGCCTTGGTCAATTCCACCCTGCGGAAATTGCCATGAATGTTGATTGTACCGCCTGGCCCAAAAAATCTGACCAATTTTATTACAAATGATAATACCAACATTCGCGCGGAATCCTTCGTTATCTATCACAAAGATTACCTAGCGCATTTTATCTTTAATATTTCACCATTCTTTCATAAACTTAACATTAATCAAAGAAGAAGTTTTTAGCAGTGATCTTTTTGTGGAATTTAATGAGATAACAGAAGCGCAAGATAGGCTAGTGCAGAAAAGCCGTGCCCTTGCGGGTTTGTCTCTTGGTGAGTTAGCTGACACTCTTCAACTAAACGTGCCCAGCAGTTTAAAAAGGGAAAAGGGCTGGGTCGGAATGCTGATCGAGACGGCGCTAGGCGCTACTGCGGGTAGTAAACCGCAGCAAGATTTTCCAGAGCTTGGCATTGAGCTTAAAACCATCCCGCTTTCGTTTGATAACCTACCCCTTGAAACCACCTATGTTTGTTATGCACCCCTTATGGGGAATCACAGCATTACGTGGGAAACAAGCAATATAAGAAACAAATTACAGCGCGTATTGTGGCTTCCTATACAAGGTGAACGAGAAATTCCTGTTAATGAAAGGCTCATAGGCACAGCCTTTTTATGGCAACCTTCCGCAGAACAGGAACAACGAATGAAGGTAGACTGGGAAGAGCTTATGGACATGATTTGTTTGGGACGGGTCGAACAGATTACAGCAAGTATTGGAGAGGTCATTCAGTTGAGACCTAAAGCCGCTAATGGAAAAGCACTTACATCCGCCATCGGCGAAGATGGCGCAGTTATTAAAACGCGGCCGAGAGGTTTTTATCTGCGCAAGTCTTTTACTGCCGAGATACTTTGTGTGTAAGTAAAAGCGCCTAGAGATTGTGTTTTCGGTGTTTCATTGAACAGCAGTTGTAAATGAAATGTAAATAACATGCCATTGTTGATAATGATCAATGCGCAAGCAACTAAATCCTTTATCATAAAATCAGTAAATTAATTACGCGTTTGTAACATTTAAAACGCATTTTTCTACACCATCGAACTCTTTAAAACGATGAGTAAGGGAGTAAATTATGGCACTGACAATTACCGACGAATGCATCAACTGCGACCTCTGCCCTGAGGAATGCCCAAACGAAGCAATTGAGATGGGTGAAGAAGTATATGAAATCATGTCAAATCGATGTACGGAATGCGTTGGCCACTATGATGAGCCAAGCTGTGTCAAGGTTTGTCCTGTAGAATGCATCATCCCAGACCCGTTCAATAATGAAAGTCTTGATCAATTAGCTGAGAAGTTCGCTAATTTAACCGTATAGCCGGACTCTGGCTGGTATAGAGTCACTCTACCACGTGCATTTTTTTGGTTGCGGTAGAAGGTTGAATGCCATCACTTTGATTTAAGGTATCTTCACTTAATGCATGATCAGCGTAAAAACGTTCACACGTTATCGTTACTGTATATGTAAATATTGCGCCTACCATCACGACCAGCCATGAAAAATAAACCCAAAGGAATAAAATCGGTACGCTGGCGAGCGCGCCGTAAATGACTTGGTAACTTGGAAAACTGGAAATATAAAACGCAAATGCCTTTTTCGTGAATTCAAACAATATGGTGGCAAGTACTGCGCCAGAAAGTGCATATTTTGGGCGCACTGGCCGATTGGGCACCACCATATAAAGGATTAGAAAGGCACCGATGGCAGCAAGGCTAGGCACTAACTTAAGCGCAGCGGTGCCCAGACCCGGGGTATAGTCATCTGCGAATTTTGCAATTGTCACAAGATAAGATGTTGCAGCTATGCTAACACCAATCAGTATTGGTCCGAGCGTGATTATCATCCAATATATGGCAAAGGTATAGATAAACGGGCGTTCATCCTTTGTTTTCCATAGGTGATTAAACGTCTTATCAATGTTTGAAATCAGTATCAAAGCGACCAGTAACAACGTCCCAATACTGACTGCCCCCATCCCTGACGCATTTGCAACGAACTCACCGATATATTGCTGGACCACGTCTCCCGCATGCGGCACAAAGTTGTTGAATATAAAATCTTCAAACTGGGTTCTTAATTCTGCAAATGCAGGAAATGCAGACATGATCATCAAAAACACCATTAATACGGGTACCAGTGATAACAAGCTGACAAATGCGAGGTGACCAGCAGATACGGTAATGCGCTCTTGCTTTAGGTATTTGGCAAATGATTTAAATATCGCAATCAATAAAGGCTTGCGAGCATTCAAATAGATAAGTATGTCGTTTTTGGTTACCAAAACTGTGCATCACTCGATATCGTTCTTACAGTTTACGATGTATGCTAAAGACTGCCAAGTTTTGCATACATCTCATCACCGAAGTGGATAAGCAAGAAGTGTGGGTAAGTTATACCTTTCTTACACCCAGCAAGTGGCATATGGCATAACTTAATTCGCTTCGATTTAGCGTATAGAAATGAAAGTGTTTCACGCCCTCTTTAGCCAGTACCTTGACCATGTCCATTGCGATATTGGCGCCAATCAAATTTCGAGTTGCTTGGTCATCGTCATCCAAACCGTCAAACATCTTATGTAGCCAGCTCGGCACATGCACATTCGTAAAGCCTGCGAAGCGCAGAAGCGTCTGGTAATTGGTGACAGGTAAAATACCAGGGACAATGTCTAAATCAATCCCTGCGGCGGCGGCTCTGTCTCGAAATCTTAGGAAAACGCTGGTATCGAAAAAGAATTGCGTGATAGCTTCTGTTGCGCCCGCTTCGTTTTTTCTTTTCAAATTTAATAGGTCAAACTGATCGCTGGGCGCTTCAGGATGTTTTTCCGGGTAAGCGGCAACACTGATATCAAAATCTGCAACGTCACGCAAAAGTTCAACGAGATCAACAGCGTACATATCAGTTTTTTCAACACCTTCAGGCAAATCACCTCTCAACGCGACGATTCTCTTTATACCTGAATCCCAATAATCTTTTGCAATCGACCTTAATTCATCTGCACTTGCATCAACACACGTAAGGTGAGGCGCGGCGATAACATCTGTCTTTTGTTGAATCTGTTTAACGATTTCGTGAGTGCGGTCGCGTTCTCCACTGTTGGCGCCATAGGTGACAGACATATACGAAGGGCGCAGTGGTGCTAGTCGCTCAATCGACTTCCACAGTGTTTCCTCCATTTTGGGTGTTTTAGGCGGGAAAAATTCAAAGGAAACATCAATATCTTTCAGTTCTGAAATAGATTGATTGAGCGCGTCAACCCCTTGCGCATAAGATACCATAACTCAAACCATTTGGACGTTTAGACGTCTAAAATACGAAAAACACGTCTAGACGTCAAGAAGTTTATACGTCTAGATTGACCTTTTTAAGAATAACGATAGAATTTTAACATCATTTGTACAGAAGAAAGAACACCTCAATATGGCAAAATGGAATGGTGAATACATACATCCGTACGCAGAGCATGGTAAAAAAAGTGAACAAGTTAAAAAAGTAACTGTGTCCATTCCGATTCAGGTATTGAAAGTTCTCACCGATGAACGCACCAGACGTCAAGTTAATAATTTGCGACATGCAACAAACTCAGAATTACTGTGCGAAGCGTTTTTACATGCTTTTACGGGTCAGCCGCTGCCAGATGACAACGACCTTAGAAAAGAAAACCCTAACAAGATACCGGCTGAAGCAAGGCGTATCATCGAAGAGATGAAGACTAAATCATCTATGTGAGGGAGCTTCCTCAGTCAGCTGTGATATTAACCTTGAATGCTTGCAATAAACTCATCTGACTCTTTGATTGCCGCATTCATTTGCTGCGTAAGCATGTTTACATCACGCTGTATCGTATTTAATTCTCCCTGCAACGCGCCAACAGCATTTGCATTAAGGTTATGTTTAAGATAGAGAACATTGTCTCTAAGCGTTGCTAGAATAGGCTGCATACTTTGCTCAGCTCGGCGCATTGTGCGCATTAACGAATCATACTTCCGCTGCGTGGCTTTCAATTTACTTTCACTGTCTCTTCGCAAATTACTATTGGTGATGAGCACTAACTCCTCCTCCCATTCGCGAAACAAAGACTGTGCTACTGATTCGACCTTATCGATTCTTGCAGTTACGTTTTCGGCGGCTTCAGCGCTATCCTCATATTTATCATTTAGATCGTTATATACAGTTTCGAGCTCTCCACCATCGAAGTTGATTAACGCGCTGAACTCTTCTAGTGCACTACTAAACTCCTGTTGAGCTTCTTGTTGCGTTTCACGTGCATCTTCAACACGATCGACTAATATCTCTCTCTTCTCAAATCCTATTTTTTCCCACATGTCAAAATAGGCATCTTGTATTGCAGACGCGCAACCACCTAGGGTGAACATGACAACAAGTAATAATGATAATTTTTTTATTGGTAAGCTTATGATTTTATGGCTGGTTTCCATACTTCGTTATTCCGTATACTATTGAAAAACACATTAATGATGCCCGAATTGGCAGTGAAGTGGCGGGTTAATCTTTATGTTAACAATCCTTTTCACGCCTGCTATTCTGGACGAAGTTTTTTTCAAGATTAACGCAATTCACTAGAGACTACAATTACACCTTATGCTGCAACAATCCTTAATGGTTAAAACAACACATGGGCATGAACTCTACGTAGAGTTATCCGGTAATCGTCAAGGAACGCCTGTGGTGTTTCTACACGGGGGACCTGGTGCAGGGATTAGCCAAAATTATTTATTGCCATTTGATCAAGAAAAGTGGTTTATCGTTGCCTTTGATCAACGTGGTTGCGGCCAATCGACGCCTTTGGATGATATTGAGTTTAATAACTCACAGCTGTGTGTTCAGGACATAGAAAACATTAGGACACAACTGGGAATAGATAGGTGGGTTGTTTATGGCGGCTCATGGGGTGCAACCCTAGCGCTGTTGTATGCGATCGAACACCCGGCTTGCGCAATAAGCCTTGTACTCCGAGGAGCCTTCTTGGGTAGAAAGGAAGATGTTGACTTTTTTATTACGTCAAAAGGTGCTGCATCTGACCTGTTTCCGCAAGAATTTACCAAGTTTACTGCACTCGTTAATGAGCAAGAAGATGCTTCTTTAATCTGCGCACGCTATTTCGAATTACTAATGAGCAATGACCAAAATGTGCGTAATCAAGCAGCAAATCAATGGTTTGAATGGGAACTTGGGATTTCAAGGCTAACCAAGGAAAATCAGCATGTTAGTATGATAGCTTCGCCACAGCAAATAAGGACACTAGCGCTTTTCGAGTGTCACTACTTATTAAATAATTGTTTCATTCGTGAAAACTATATTTTGGATGAAATATCTAGAATTTCTCACATTCCGTTGTATTTGATACACGGTAGGTACGATATGGTCTGTAAGGTCAGTGCTTCTTTTGAGTTGCACAAGAAACATACTAACTCGTACTTTTACCTTATCGAGAAGGCTGGACATAGTGCCCAAGAACAAGGGATAAGAAATCAAATGCGCCAAGTGATGCAAACCATCTCAAAAAGAGCAGTAAGATGATCGGGCTCATTCAACGCGTTTCATCTGCGAGTGTTGTGGTTGATAACAAGTGCGTCGCAGAGATAAATCAAGGGATCCTTTTACTATTAGGGGTTGAAGTTAATGATACAGAGGATATCGCTAAGAAGATGGCAAAAAAAATCTGCAATCTGCGTATATTCAGCGATCAAAAAGGTAAAATGAATTTATCGCTTTTGGATAAACAAGCCGAATTACTGGTAGTATCTCAGTTTACATTAGCTGCGGATTTACGTTCTGGAAATCGACCTGGATTTTCAACGGCTGCTCCACCCAGTATTGCAAAGACGCTCTATGAGTTCTTTCTAAATCATGTAAATGAGCACTACATCATCTGTCAACAAGGGCAATTTGCAGCTGATATGAAAGTAAGTTTGGTCAATGACGGCCCCGTAACATTTAATGTAAAAATAAACTAGGGCGTGTTGACCCAGAGAATATACTTCGCTTGGATCATAACGAATTTACCTTGGATAGTAATTAATTACTACTGGAATAATATTTAGTAAAACGTAAATATTTCGTTAAAATTAAATACGCAATTGTTACAAAAGGACATTACTCATGTTTGTTGTCCACAAACCCGATTCTGAAGAAGAACTTGAAGAATATTTTGATTTCCGATGGCTGCAACTTCGAAAGCCATGGGGATATCCGGTAGGCTCTGAGAAAGATGAATATGACGTTGTCAGCGAGCACCGCGTGATAAAAGACCACAACGGCGATATTGTGGGCTGCGGGCGTGTTCATCTAAATACACCAGAAGAAGCGCAGCTTCGACACATTGCAGTGCGAGAAGACTACCGCCGCAAAGGTGTCGGTCAAATGGTGTTAAATACGCTTGAAATTGTTGCCAAGGATATGGGCGCTGAACGAGCTGTATCAAGTTCAAGAGAAGCATCGATCTCGTTTTTTGAAAGTGCAGGATTTAAAATAATCGATGATGCGCCTGTCGAACTTGGAACAGTGCAACGCAAGCAGATGTGCAAGTATTTATGTAATCATGATGCATTATTGTTGCATTCATCTTGGTGCGATGAGCTACAAGACACGTGGATGGAGCAGATCCCTATTAGTGGCCACATGGGGATAAAAATACACAAGTACACAGAACGGACGTTCGAGACACGCGCATCGTTAATCAAGAACATCAATCTTCATGGAAGTATGTTTGCAGGCAGTATTTATTCGCTGGCTACCTTAACTGGCTGGGGTATGATTTTTCTACAGCTTAAGCAAAAGCAGCTAGACGGCGATATCGTTCTCGGTGAGGCAAGCATTCACTACAACAAACCCATCACGGCCAAGCCAAGAGCTGTGTGCAACATTGAGTCAGTGGAAGCGAAGTTTGAATATCTGCCCAAGCTCAGGAAGTGTCCAGTGTCGCTGCATGTTGAAATATTGGACAATGAAACGTCGGTAGCCGATTTTTATGGTAAATATTGGGTGCTGCCACGATCAAAAAAGGTAGCTGTATAAGCTACCTTTTTGATTAATTATTTTTCACGTTATTGCATAGCTGCTTGTAGCTTTTTGATTGCATTTTTCTCGATCTGACGGACACGCTCAGCAGACACTTGATACTCATTAGCGAGATCTTGCAGTGTTTTCTTGTCATCAGATAGCCACCGCGTCTCTATGATGTGTTGGCTTCTATGATCCAGTGTTTTGATTGCAGCATAGAGCTTCTTGCCAGCCGCCGCTTCCCAATCGCTGGCAATCACATTTGACTCCAAGTCGCTAGCATTATCCTCTAAATACTGCGCTGGGCTAAAAGAAGATGAATCTTCGTCATCGGTTGGCAAATCAAAAGATTGGTCTTGGCTGCTCATTCGCGCTTCCATCTGTAGCACTTCCCTGGTGCTCACCCCTAACTCTTCTGCTACCTTTTGAACCTCTTCGTGAGAAAACCATCCTAGGCGTTTCTTTGACTTGCGCAAGTTAAAGAACAACTTGCGTTGTGCTTTTGTTGTCGCAACTTTCACGATACGCCAGTTTTTCAATACATATTCATGAATCTCTGCTTTTATCCAATGGACAGCAAAGCTAACTAGACGCACACCCACAGTAGGATCGAATCGCTTAACGGCCTTCATCAGGCCTATGTTGCCTTCCTGAATGAGATCGGCTTGTGGTAATCCATAACCAGAGTATGATTTGGCGATATGCACTACAAAGCGTAGGTGGGACATAACCAGTTTGCGAGCAGCTTCTAAATCACCGCTGCTTTGTAGTTTTTCGCCCAATTGCTTTTCTTCATCCGCAGTCAGCATGCCAATGCTAGATACTGCTTGAACGTAGCTATCTAAGCTACCTGTAGCAGGAACCGTTAAAGCAAATGATTGCGTGGCTTCGTTCATTTTTTCTCCAGTTGTTTCAATCTATTAATATGACTATTAATAAGACCGTAAAGTTTCACAAATGATTTCATCTTTACGAATTGGGTAATATAGGGATTAATATAAAAAACTCAAGCTATACTGCGTTTATATATTATATTTAATATTTCCTATAATTATAAAAATACTTTAAGAATAAAACAATGATAGTTTTTGCCCGAGAACCAGTTTTCACGCCTACTGGCAGAGTGTTTGCGTATCAAATAAATATCAGCAAAGACTATCAAGATTCGCTGCTACAACGGCATGAAGATATTACATCAACTGATCGCGCTGTACATATCAAATGGAGCGACTTGCTGGATGGTTTTGTCAGCATACTCAACGTCTCAAATGATATTTTAATGCAAGAATTGCCAGCAGACATCATTCCTGAAGACACACTGTTTGAAATCAGCAATACAACATCTCCGCCAGGTTTTTTTGATCGTTTGATTACACTTAAATCCAAAGGATATCGCTTTGTAGCATCACAAACAGCAGAACTCAATGAAGAGTTTCTTCAACTAGTAGACTTCGCAAAACTTAAATTAAACTCAGCGGATGAAGCCCAGTTCCAAAACCTAAAATCGCAATTGGAGAAATATCGTGTAAAGACAATTGCCGTAGATATCGATAATCTTGACCAGTATGAAATGGCGACAAAAAAGGCCTATGATTACTATCAAGGATTGTTTTTTCTCGATACTAAGACAAAAAGTTCAGACGAGCTACCCAGCAATAAGCTCGCTGTATTGCGCCTCCTAGCAGAAATTAATAGTGATGAATTAAATGTAAGAAAGCTAGAGAAAGTATTTGAACAGGATGCCACGCTTTCATATCTACTTTTCAGATATATCAACAATCCCTTAGTCAATAAATATCAAGAAATTACCTCAATCCGGCATGCCTTGTCATATTTGGGTGAAGTGATGATAAAAAAATTCATTGCAATCGTTTCTCTGACGCAAATGAATGCAGACAATACTCCCGAATTACTTCAAGTATCGTTGGTCAGAGCAAAGTTTTGCGAACTAATATCTATGAAAATGAGACCGAATATCGACCCCACTATTGCGTTTTTAATGGGGCTTTTTTCGTTAATTGACGTTATTTTAGCGAGGCAAATGTCGTTTTTAATGGAAAAAGTCGCATTACCTCAAGAAATAAAGCAAACACTATTAAAGAGAGAAGGTAGCTTATATCTGATGCTGCGCGCTAGCCGAGGATTTGAATCGGCGCATTGGGATACCATTCTTATCGCAATGAAAGAGATGGAGATAACAAAAGACGAAATTCACGGATACTACGTTCAGGCAATACGGTGGGCTAATGAGTGCAGTGTACCAGCATCTTCGGATTATCCAGTAAAGTCAGTTGATCGCTAGAGGACTATTCAGGTTCAATACTTCTAACGTGCTTCCTAACAGATAAGAACGAACCGAGCAACCCCATGATAATTGAAACGAGCATCATGGTAACCAAAGCTGATATGTCAAGTCCTGTTATATCGAGTTCGACGTTAAACGTATTAAATACTTTTTGCAATGTAAAGCCCAACCATACCAGCAGAACGGTGATACAGAACCACGCAACAACACCGCCGAGTAAACCATACCAAAATCCAGTGTACAAAAATGGTCGATGAATGAATGCATCCGTAGCCCCGACAAGCTTCATCACAACAATTTCATCTCGTTTATTTAAGATATTTAATCTGATTGTATTTCCGATAATCAGCACTACCGCAATGAGTAATAACAGCGACAAGGCATAGACAATATCTTTTGCAAAAGACATTGACGCGTTTAAGCGTTCTAGCCATTCAATATCAACGCTACCTGATTCAACTTCACGTTCTTTTTTCAACTCCATAACCAAATTTTCTGCCGCTCTAGGAGTAGCATGTCGTTGAGTTGGCGATACGGTGACGACAGAAGGTAGCGGATTGGTTTCAAGATATTCAATCGCATCGCCAAGTCCTGACAACAATACGAACTCTTGAAGTGCATCATCGGCGCTAATGTATTTAACTTCTTTAATTTCTGGCCTAAGAGATAGCCGGGTGACTAATTGATTTGCTTCAGCACTTGTCACATCTTGTTTTAAAAAAAGCGAAATTTCGGCAGCTTTCTGCCAGTTTTCTGTCACCGCTTCTGTATTCTTAACCAAGATATACAGTACACCTGGTAACGTTATGCTGATGCCCAATACGGCAACCGTCATGATGGTTGCAAGCGGTGTACGATAAAGCTCCCCGATACTTGCAAACATTTGTCTTACATGGTCAATAAAAAACATAGAGATGCGTTGCAGGAAACTTATGTTTTTAAAATTAGCGCCTTTTCTATCTTTAAAAACGATGCTCACAAATAAAGCTCCTCTGTGTCTTCAGACACTAGACCATCAGTAATCATTTGACCTTCTTTAAGCGTTAAGGTGCGATATTTCATGCGCGCTATCAGCCCCAAATCATGAGTGGCGATCAACACCGACACTCCCGCTTGATTAAAATTCTCAAACAAGCGAATAATCTCGAGTGACAATTCTGGATCCAAGTTTCCCGTAGGCTCATCAGCCAACAAAAGTGGCGGTCGATTCACAACAGCTCTGGCAATACCAACACGCTGCTGCTCACCACCGGCAAGGGTTACCGGCAAGTTTTCAGCTTTATTTTTTAAACCCACCATATCTAACGCTGCCATCACTCGCGACGCAATAGACTTCCTAGAATGTCCTTCAATAATCAGAGGCAACGCGACATTGTCAAAAACGGTTTTTGTCATTAATAAATGATGATTTTGAAAAATCATGCCGATATCTCTGCGAATATAAGCTATTTGATTGCGAGTTATGTCGTTTAGATCATGGCCGTTGATGAAAACATTTCCAACAGTAGGTCTTTCCATAATGCTGATGAGCTTTAGTAGCGTTGACTTACCTGCACCTGAGTGGCCCGTCAGAAAAGCCATTTCACCCTGTTCAAGATGAAAGTTCACTTTCCTTAAAGCTTGTCGACCTCCGGGATATGTTTTACTAACATCTTGAAATTTAATCATTTCTAAACCTATGGAGAACGTTGATTATTAGGGCGTGTTTATCTTAGAACTTAATTCCACAATGGCAAAAATAAGTAGATAAAGCGTAAGTGGTTATCAATCGAATAACGCGTCAACAAATTCTTCCGCTGAAAACTCTCTCAAATCTTCGATTCCCTCACCTACCCCAATATAACGTACGGGTATGCCAAACTCGTTTGCCAAAGCAAAAATGACACCACCTTTGGCCGTGCCATCAAGTTTTGTCAGATTGATCCCCGTGACCCCGATCGCTTCATTGAATACTTTTGTTTGGCTAAGCGCATTTTGGCCAGTACTCGCATCAAGCGTTAACATAATTTCATGAGGGGCATCCGGAATTTGTTTTTGCAGCACTCTTACGACTTTTTTTAATTCCTCGATTAAATTGTCTTTGTTTTGCAATCGACCAGCAGTATCGGCAAGCAATACATCAACGTTTTTCGCTTTTGCAGATGCCACAGCATCAAATATAACAGATGCGCTATCCGCTCCAGTATATTGAGATACGACAGGGATGTTATTGCGTTCGCCCCATACTTCTAGCTGCTCAACAGCTGCCGCTCTAAAGGTATCTCCAGCAGCTAACATCACTGACTTTCCCGCTGCCTGAAATTGCTTTGCCAATTTCCCTATAGTAGTGGTTTTACCAACACCATTAACCCCGACCATCAGAATAATGAAAGGTGTTTTGCCTGTTTCATCTGTAGGTACAGTCAAATCGAGTTTTTGTGAGACGGGCTTCAAGATGTCAGACAGCTGCTCCTTTAATAATGCGGCCAGCGCTTCACCATCTTTAAGCTGTTTATGTGTTGACTGCTTGATAAGAGATTGCATGACCTGTTGTGTTGTATTCATGCCCAAATCAGCTAGCAACAACTGAGTTTCTAGCTCTTCGTACAAATCATCATCAATAGACTTGCCGACTAAAAGTGTTTTAAAACCATCTCCAAGTTGACTTCTGGTTCTGGAAAGCTTTTCCTTTAGTTTCGCGAAAAGGCTTTTTCCTTCATCCTTACTCGGTTCTTTTTTCTGCTCCTGTTCTTGTCCCTGCTCTTGTTCAGAACGGCCTAATGAACTATCGCTGGTAACTTGACTGGTAGTGTCTGACTCCGCTTTTTCATTTGTTTTCTTTCGCCAGTTAAACAAGTTTAGCCTCTCGTTTGTTTAATGTTATGTTGCTCATATTGTTTTACACTTAGGGTGATTGTTGTTCCTCTGGCCATGGGTGTTGATAGATCAAGCCAAAGAGGTCAATAATTGCTCACGCCACAGGCGAGAATATCCATCCGAAATTCTGCCTTTATTTACGTCAAGACCAAATTTTAACACTGACTAATTGATAGATGCCATCTAAACCCCAAAAAAACAAAAATTTATCTCGCCGAAACAATGCGGGTAGTATCAGGATTATTTCAGGTCAATATAGAGGCAGAAAGCTCAAGGTGCAGAATGCCGATGGCCTTAGACCCAGTACCGACAGAATAAGAGAAACCCTTTTTAACTGGCTAATGCACGACATAATAGACGCTAGCGTTTTGGATATGTTTGCCGGTAGCGGTGTTCTAGGGATCGAGGCTCTATCACGCGGCGCAAAAGAAGCCACTTTCATCGAAAACAATAAACAAACACACGAAGCATTAAAAACCAATCTAGCAACGTTTCGTGTAAGCAATGCGAGATTGATACACGGTGATGCAATATCTCAGTTGAGTGCAATGGATACTCAGTTTTCACTTGTTTTCATCGACCCACCCTATAACACAGGTCTGGTAGATAAAGCGCTGGAAGCATTAACAATAAACAAGATACTGTCCGACGGCGCTCTTATTTACGTCGAACATGAGCCTGATGTCACCATTAAATTGCCGATTGGCATGGAATTGAGAAAACAAGTACGGACTAATAATATTGTCGCCAATCTTTTGAAGTATCGATGAGAATACTAGGCCCTACCTAAGAGCCAGTTAATGATAAGCCTAAATTGCTAACACCCAGATCAGCCATCACCATCCGCATTTCTTTAATGCTGTTGTTATTTGGCTTTTCGACTTGAAAAAAATCAAGCATTGAGTCCAAAACCGATAATTCATAACACACTAACTCATGCTCTCTAAACTCATCTGGCCTAACATCTCTTCCATATGCAGCTTCAAGATATCTTTCTATATCTCCCTGACTAAGTTTGGCCACGTTGACTGCCGCCTGCGTATCTTTTTCACAAAAAGCATCTGCACAAATGCCTAATGCGACAATACAATCATTGTATGACTGCGCCGCGATTGAGTTACTGTTATTTTCCACAAATAATTCTTCGAGTTTGGACTGCACCGCTTCAATATTTAGCCTACTTTTGCGGTTGTGTAGTTTTGTCCAGAGTTGTTCCAAAATGTCCCTTGTTATGTTTACCTTTTCACTGTTGTTCTCCGCATTCAAAAAAATATCACCGTTTATCATCATTCGTTCCACAAGCAACAATGCTGCCGAGATAGAATATTGCGGGTCTAATTCTCGTAATCGCGCGAAGTGCTGAAGCTTTTTAGGCTGTTTTTTAATAACGTGCTTGTTTGTTTTCGGCGTTTTTTTCATAAATAGAAGTCTTTGCTGGCGTATGCATGAAAAGCTTATTTTTTAGGTTCAGAGGAGAAGTCGCTTTTTGAGCTAAAATCGTACTAATTTTTTATATATGTTAGCCGTTAACCTCAATGAAGAATAGTCACCGAGGATAAATATGAGCTTAATGACCGTGAACGAAGTTGCTGACTTCTTAAAAATACAAGAAAGCAGAGTGCAAAGACTTGAGCGTGAAAGCCTACTCATTTCGAAGTCAAAAGATGAAGCAGGGCTGCCATTGTTCGATAAAGGAGACGTAGAGCGCTATAGAGAGCTAGCAGAACGTCTGGGTGGAATTTAACAGCGCCTGCGATGCGCTGCTATTAGCGCATCATTATTTCAGCAATCGTCCTTACCCCTAACCCAGAGCCGCCCTCTACCATCAGTTCGCTTCCATTTCGCGAATACGCCGCGGCTAAGTCAAAATGCAACCACTCGCTTTTATCGGGATCAACGAATCTGGATAAAAACCCTGCTGCATTCGATGCGCCACCTGCTCCTCCGCCTTTTTGCGGACGACTATTTGCTGTATCAGCGAACGGTGAGGGACATTTCGCTTGGTGAAACGTCTCCAGCGGCAGTCGCCATAGTGGTTCATTGACTTGTATAGATAGGTCAAGTGCATTAGCAGCAAAGCTATCGTTCAATGAGAACAGCGCATTATAGTCAGTTCCCACTGCCGCGACAGCAGCACCAGTAAGTGTTGCGGCATCAATGATGCTATTTGCGCCTCCCTCTGACGCTGCTATAAGTCCGTCGGCCAACACAAGACGTCCTTCAGCATCTGTGTTAACTATTTCCACCGTTACGCCGTTTTTATATTTGATGATATCACCGAGCTTGTAAGCATGCCCACTAATAAGGTTTTCAGCACAACACAAATATACTTTGACGCGTTTGTTGAGCCCCATAAGTATGGCAAGTCCTAACGCACCAATAACCGTTGCAGCGCCCGCCA
>DDLV01000117.1 GCA_002340325.1 Glaciecola sp. UBA2563
TTCCTAGAGTCTGCTGCTCGTCAACCTGAGTTAGCTTCTTCGCTACAGGTAAAAATGTTCATCGTTGCGGGTCTTATTGACGCAATCGCGATGATCGGTGTGGGTATCGCATTGTATCTATTGTTCGCAGTTGGCCTAGGTTAATTTATTCAACTTTGTTTAGCGAACTTATAGAGGAGGAGCGGACGTGAACATAAACGCCACTCTTATCGGTCAATTAATTGCTTTTGCAGTCTTCGTAGCCTTTTGTATGAAATACGTTTGGCCACCACTGATGCAAGCGATTGAAGACCGTCAAAAAGCCATTGCTGATGGTTTAGCAGACGCCGAACGTGCTGAAAAGGATCTTGAACTTGCTCAAGCGAAAGCTTCTGAACATTTGAAAGATGCGAAATCACAGGCTTCTGAAATCATTGAGCAAGCGAAAAAGCGTGCCAACCAGTTGGTCGATGAAGAGACTCAACGCGGTCACGCTGAACGCGAAAAGATTATTTCGCAAGGACACGCTGAAATCGAAGCAGAACGAAATCGCTTAAAAGAAGAGTTGCGCAAGCAAGTTGCTACATTGGCAATTGCGGGTGCTGAACAAATTCTTCAACGCGAGATCGATGCTCAAGCACAAAACGACATTGTTGAAAAACTTGTCGACGAACTTTAAGGAGAGCGCGCGATGTCTGAACTGACAACTATCGCTCGTCCTTATGCACAGGCTGCTTTTGATTTTGCGGTAGAAAATTCTGAAGTTGATAGCTGGCAGGAAATGCTAGTGTTTGCCGGAGAAGTTGCTAAGAACGATGCTATGAAAAGCATACTTACAGGTTCAGTAGCAGCGGGCAAATTGGCTGAAATTTTCATTTCAGTGCTAGGTGACCAAGTAAGCGAAAAAGGTCAAAACTTTATTAAAGTCCTGGCCGAGAACGATCGTTTAGTCGCTCTACCTGAAATTGCTATTAGTTTTGCTCGGTTGAAAACTGAGTATAACAAGATCTTAGACGCAGACGTAACTTCTGCTGCTGAGCTTAGCGATGATCAGAAAGCCAACATCAGTGCCGCATTAGAAAAACGATTTGCGCGCAAAATACAGCTTAATTGTAACGTGGATCCAGCACTTGTCGCAGGTTTAGTCATTAAAGCCGGTGATACAGTGATAGATGGTTCCGTTAATTCCAAATTGAACCGTCTAAACGACGCGTTGCAAGCATAACGGGGATAAGAGTATGCAACTTAATTCCACAGAAATTGCAGAACTGATCAAAAAACGTATTGAACAGTTCGATGTAAAAAGTGAAGCGCGAAATGAAGGAACCATCGTCGGTATTACTGACGGTATCATTCGCATTCACGGCCTTGCTGATGTCATGCAAGGTGAAATGATTGAATTACCAGGTAGTAGATATGCAATAGCACTGAACCTCGAAAGAGATTCCGTAGGTGCTGTTGTAATGGGACCTTATGCTGATTTACAAGAGGGCGTAAAAGTCCAATCAACAGGCCGTATATTAGAAGTACCTGTAGGTAGAGCGCTTTTAGGACGTGTTGTTAACACGTTAGGTGAGCCAATCGATGGTAAAGGCGCAATCGACGCCGAAGGTTTTGAACCAGTCGAAAAAATCGCACCTGGCGTAATCGAAAGACAGTCGGTCGATCAGCCAGTACAAACGGGATATAAGTCAGTTGACTCAATGATCCCAATTGGTCGAGGTCAGCGTGAGTTGGTTATCGGAGACCGCCAGACAGGTAAAACTGCACTTGCGATTGACGCGATTATCAACCAAAAAGGCACGGGCATTAAATGTGTTTATGTTGCTATCGGTCAAAAAGCATCAACCATCGCTAACGTAGTGAGAAAGCTTGAAGAACACGGTGCTATGGATCATACCATCATCGTTGCTGCATCAGCATCTGAGTCTGCCGCACTTCAATATTTGTCAGCATACTCTGGCTGTACTATGGGTGAGTATTTTAGAGACCGTGGTGAAGATGCATTAATCGTGTACGATGATTTGTCAAAACAAGCGGTTGCCTATCGCCAAGTATCATTGCTACTAAGACGTCCTCCGGGTCGTGAGGCATATCCTGGTGATGTTTTCTATCTTCATTCAAGATTGTTAGAACGCGCTGCAAGAGTGAATAGCACCTATGTTGAGAAATACACAAACGGTGAAGTAAAAGACCAGACTGGTTCATTGACAGCTCTGCCTATCATCGAAACTCAAGCAGGTGACGTATCAGCATTCGTACCAACTAACGTTATTTCAATTACGGATGGTCAGATTTTCCTTGAAACGGATTTGTTCAACGCAGGTATCAGGCCAGCGGTTAATGCAGGTATATCAGTATCTCGTGTTGGTGGTGCAGCGCAGACCAAAATTGTTAAGAAATTAGGTGGCGGTATTCGTCTTGCACTTGCTCAGTATCGCGAACTAGCGGCTTTCTCACAGTTTGCTTCAGACTTAGATGATGCAACAAGAGAACAGCTAGAGCATGGTGAGCGAGTAACAGAGCTAATGAAGCAAAATCAATATGCTCCTTTATCTGTTGCAGAGACTGCCGTTTCACTATTCGCTGCTGAAAAAGGTTATTTGAAAGAAATAGAGCTAAACAAAATTCTTGATTTCGAATCATCTTTACATTCATACATGAACGCTGAATTCACTTCATTGATGGATTCAATTAACGACACCGGTAATTACAACGACGACATTGAGAGTCAGCTCAAAGAAGCATTTGACAAGTTTGTCGCCACACAAAGCTGGTAATCAGGTTGCCGTTTTTTAAACGGCACTTTAGGTTAATAAAGCGGAGAAAGTTAGATGGCAAGCGGAAAAGAGATAAAAGGTCAGATTGGGAGTATTAAAAACACCCAAAAAATTACTAGCGCGATGGAAATGGTTGCGGCGTCTAAAATGAAAAAGGCGCAGGAACGTATGGCTCATGGTCGTCCATATGCTAGCTCTATGCTTGAAGTAGTTGGCCATATAGCGAACGCATCGCTCGAGTACAAGCATCCTTATACTGAGGAGCGTGAAGTAAAAAACGTTGGTTTCATTGTCGTAAGCACCGATAGAGGTTTATGTGGTGGATTGAATACCAATGAATTCAAAGCATTAAGTGAGAAGATAAGTCACTATCAAGAACAAGGTGCGGGTTTGAAGTTTGCCGCATTGGGTTCAAAGGCGCTTGGATTCTTCAATCGCTTTGGCGGTGAGGTTGTTGCTGCAGAATCAGGACTAGGTGATAAACCAACAGTTCAAGGTGTTGTAGGTGTAGTAAAAATTATGTTGGATGGTTATGTAAGCGGCGACTTGGATAAAGTCTATCTCGTTTACAATAACTTCATAAACACAATGACGCAGACACCGGTTATCAATCAACTGCTGCCGCTACCAAAAACGGATGAGTTGCAAAGAAAACATGCCTGGGATTACATTTATGAGCCAGAACCTAAAGAAATTCTTGATAGGTTAATGGCTAGATATATCGAATCTCAAGTTTATCAAGGCGTGGTAGAAAATGCGGCAGCCGAGCAAGCAGCGCGAATGGTTGCAATGAAAGCAGCAACCGACAACGCGGGTAATCTGATTGATGAACTGCAACTGATATATAACAAAGCGCGTCAAGCCGCAATCACACAAGAGATTAGTGAGATTGTTGGCGGTGCAGCTGCAGTTTAAGCAAAGAATTTTAGTTTAAGAGGACAAATTATGAGTCAAGGTAAGGTCGTCCAAATCATAGGTGCCGTTGTAGATATTGAATATCCACAAGGTTCGGTACCACGTGTATACGATGCACTAAAAGTGACCGAAGGTGACTTAGCAGGATTAACACTGGAAGTACAACAGCAATTAGGTGGCGGCGTTGTTCGTTCAATTGCATTGGGTACTACAGATGGATTGCGCCGCGGAATTTCTGTAGATAATACAGAAGCGCCAATTCAGGTGCCAGTAGGGACTGCTACCCTAGGTCGAATCATGGATGTATTAGGTAATCCAATCGACGAAGCTGGTCCAATTGGTGAAGAAGAGAAAATGTCTATTCACCGAGAAGCACCAAGCTACGAAGAGCAGTCAAGTTCTGTCGAGTTATTAGAAACAGGTATTAAGGTTATCGACTTAGTATGCCCGTTTGCAAAAGGTGGTAAAGTTGGATTGTTCGGTGGTGCCGGTGTTGGTAAGACTGTAAACATGATGGAACTTATCCGAAACATCGCAATTGAGCACAGTGGATACTCTGTATTTGCCGGTGTTGGTGAGCGTACTCGTGAAGGTAACGATTTTTATCACGAAATGAATGAATCTAACGTACTTGATAAAGTTTCGTTGGTTTACGGTCAGATGAATGAGCCTCCTGGAAACCGTCTTCGCGTAGCATTGACAGGGTTGACCATGGCGGAAAAATTCCGTGACGAAGGTCGTGATGTATTGTTCTTCGTTGATAACATTTATCGTTATACACTGGCCGGTACCGAGGTATCTGCACTACTTGGACGTATGCCATCTGCGGTTGGTTATCAGCCAACACTTGCTGAAGAAATGGGTGTTCTTCAAGAGCGTATTACTTCAACCAAGACAGGTTCAATTACGTCTATTCAAGCGGTATATGTACCAGCGGATGACTTGACTGACCCTTCACCTGCTACAACCTTTGCTCACTTGGATGCAACAGTTGTACTATCACGTGACATCGCGTCATTAGGTATCTACCCTGCCGTTGATCCGTTGGATTCCACGTCAAGACAGCTAGACCCACTCGTAGTTGGTCAAGAACATTATGATACTGCACAAGGCGTTCAAACCACGTTGCAGCGTTATAAGGAACTTAAAGATATTATCGCAATCTTGGGTATGGACGAATTATCTGAAGAAGATAAACAAACCGTATCACGTGCTCGTAAGATTCAGCGTTTCTTATCTCAGCCATTCTTCGTTGCTGAGGTCTTTACTGGTTCGCCAGGAAAATATGTCGCTTTGAAAGATACTATCTCTGGGTTCAAAGGTATCCTGAATGGTGAATACGATGACTTACCAGAACAAGCGTTCTACATGGTAGGTTCAATCGAAGAAGCCATTGAGAATGCGAAGTAACTTAACGCTATTTCGATAGGAGACCGATTATGGCAATGACAGTTCAATTGCATGTTGTGAGTGCTGAAGCTGAGATTTTCTCAGGTCTGGTTGAGCGCATGCAAGTAACCGGAGAAGAGGGTGAACTAGGTATCTATCCAGGCCACGCGCCTCTTATTACTGGTATTCAACCAGGAATGGTTAGACTGGTAAAACAACACGGTCATGAAGAGCTCATTTATGTTGCTGGTGGCACCTTGGAGGTACAACCTGGCAAAGTCACAGTCTTGGCTGACACAGCAGTCAGGGCTGAAGAGTTGGACGAAGCTGCGGCGCTAGATTCGAAAAAGCTTGCTGAAGAGAAGATGCAAAACGCAGATGCAACTGATTTTAGTTATGCAGAAGCCGCTGCTGAATTAGCAGAAGCATTAGCTCAAATTCGACTGATACAAAAACTACGTAAGTAAAACAAAGCTCTTACATTAAAAAACCGGTTGTAAATCAACCGGTTTTTTTTAATTTAATGTAGCCTTTAATCCGCCCAACCATCGTTTCTTTTCCGCTTCTTAGGCAAATAAGTAATCAGAATGCCAAGGATGATACTGCTGATTGCTAGCCCACCCCCGTTTATTAACCACCTTACCTGAATGTCTAACTCGCGTGTTTCTACTTCGGCTTCTAATTCAGAAATGTTTGCGTTGGCTGAATTAAGTAGTTTGGATTTTTCTGTTGCTTCCTGCCTAAGTGAGCTTAATGAGTTGTTTAATTCATCAATCGTCGCTTCGAGTTGAGAAACTCTCTCTAGTGAACGAACGAGTTTCTCTTGTGTTTCAGGTAGTAGCGTTCTAAACGACTTGTTTCGTTGCGTATACTGAACTTCTATCCAGCCTTCCCTGCCCTCATTAGTTTCAATCTGAATAAACCCATTCTGTTCTGTACCATCGAGTATTTTTATAGGAACACCAGCAACGACATTGCCGATTATTCGAAACTGTCGCCCGGGTCCAGAGTGCATAAATACACTTACATCATCATTAACATATCTAGTTTGACCTAGAGCTTTATTGGATGGCACTAATACTATACTTGCTACAACAATGAGTACGAGTGTGACAAAATTTTTCATGTGCAAAGCACTACCTCATAACGTAAAAACTGATTGAATTAAATTTTGCGAGTTTTTTAAATGCAATAATTGCGCAGTTAAGACCACTGCTAGCTACTTTTTACTGCAAAGGCTAGTTAAGTTGGCGATACAAATTTTGCGTAAATACGATTTGTTATTATTTTTTATTGGTCAACGTCTTCAATACATCATTGTGATGATACCGACCCAATCAATGACTGCATATTGTCAATCAATATAGAATAGATGTCTATTCTGAAATGTTAATTATTAGTATGATACCCCTTTATTTATAGTTATTTAGCATCCGTGCCTCTATTTGGTTTTTGCAAAAACTCCATATTCTTCTGTTCAAATAATGAATAAAGGTCAACACGCCCTAGACACTTCAAAAAGTCATTTAAAAAAATGGTCATCTATTCAGCAATAAAACTTCAACAAATTTCCTTTTGTGCATAAAGTTACGAATAGTCACAATTTCAAAAAAAAACAATATGGCAGAAAAGAACTTCGATTTCATCCTTTACGGTGCAACTTCATTTGTTGGTAAAATAATGTGTGAATACTTAGCTGACTATGATGCTGAGGAATTCAAATGGGCGATGGCCGGGCGCAGTGAAAAAAAAATAAATGACCTCAAGAAAGAACTATCGTTAGAAGGTATTCAACATTTTATAGTTGATGCTGAGAATGAAGTACTGCTAGAGCAGATGGCTAATCAGACTAAAGTGGTCATATCTACTGTCGGTCCTTACGCACTCTACGGTGAACCGTTGCTTAAAGTATGTGCAACAACAGGAACTGATTATTGTGACTTAACCGGTGAACCGCAGTGGATTAAACGCATGTTAGATGCCCATGAAAAAACGGCTCAAGCCAGCGGTGCAAGGATAATCAACTCTGCTGGTTTTGACTCTATACCATCCGACCTCGGTGTTTATTTCTCCCAAAAATATGCGCATGAAAAAACCGGTTCATATGTTGATCAGATCAAGATGCGCGTACGGAAAATGCGCGGGGGAGCTTCTGGCGGCACTGTGGCGAGTTTATTGAACGTGCTTAAGGAAGCCAAAACCAATCCAGCACTTCGAAAAGCATTGATAAACCCATACATACTGTGTCCAGAAGGCCATCCATTTTCTGTGCGACAAAAAAACCATAAGAAAGCGGAATATGATGAAGAATTAAAGTTTTGGACGATGCCGTTTGTTATGGCAGCAATTAACGAGAGAATTGTACATCGCACTAACGCATTACTTGAAAATCGTTACGGCGATGACTTTCGTTACGACGAGGCAATGTCAGCAAAAAAATCTTCCGATGCAAAGAAAATGACGTTTGGCCTTGGTGCTTTCGTGGTTGGTGCGAGTATTACCCCCGTAAGATGGATGTTGGAAAATTTTATCTTGCCTAAGCCTGGTGAAGGCCCGAGTAAAAAAGAACAGCTTAAAGGCATGTTTGATATGCGATTTTTTGCAAAGCTTGCAGATGGATATCAGGTTGTTAAAGTGGAAGGTGACAGAGACCCGGGCTATGGTTCTACTGCCAAGATGCTGGTGCAGACAGCATTAACACTGGCGAAAGACGTCCCCGACCTACCAGGTGGATTTTGGACGCCTGCAGCTGGGTTAAACGAACCGTTGAGAAATCGACTTGAAAAACATGCAGGTGTTTCGGTTTCGTTGCTTGATGATTGAACTGTCAAATGACAAGAACATCATCACTAGGTGAATCAGAAATCACTAGAATTATAGTGACACTTTAGAGGATAGTAGACATGTTGAAATGGATTGTGGGCATCATCGCTCTAGCGATTATCATTGCAACAGGTTATTGGTTTTCTATTGATAAAAACGTTCGCTACTTAATCTTAAATCAACCATCATCACCAAACGCGCTGTTTTGGACAATCCCACAGCGCGATGCCGCATTTCAATCGGTTGATAAACTTGGCATTATGCCAAAGAGAGAAATAAAAAAAGGGCAAGTTCAACCAGACCTGACAGACGGTGAGCCTTTAACTATCGATGAGCAACAATTATCAGACTATTTTGAAAAACAACGCATTGCAGGTTTAGTGGTAATTCAAGATGGTAAAATAAGGCTAGAAAAATATGCCTTGGGATTGGAGGCGGATGGAAAATGGACCAGCTTTTCCGTAGCTAAATCTTTTACATCAACGCTTGTCGGCGCGGCGATAAAAGATGGCTATATCAATTCACTTGATGACAAGGTATCTGACTATATTCCTGATATGAAAGGCAGCGAATACGATCAGGTTAGTGTCGAACAGCTTTTGACGATGACATCAGGTATAGCATGGAATGAAGATTACGATGATCCGGAATCTGATGTCTCAAAATTTAATTATCACACGCCAGATGAAGGCGTTGATATTACGGTTAGCTATATGCGCCAATTACCCAGGGCAAGAAAGGCGGGCAGTCAATGGCTTTACAGCACTGGCGAAACTAACCTCATTGGACTGCTCGTTAGCGAGGCTACCGGCAAAACAGTGTCAGATTATTTATCAGAAAAAGTGTGGAGTAAAATCGGTGTAGAGCAAGATGCCTCATGGTTATTAGGGCCCACAGATCACGAGATAAGCGGATGTTGCATTCAAGCAAGCACAAGGGACTTTGCGAGATTTGCACAGTTTATTCTTAACGGTGCAAAAGTTAATGATGAATCAATCGTACCTGATTATTGGTTTGAATTGGCGACAACGACACAAGCGGATATTGGCAGACCGGGCAGCGGATATGGTTTTCAATGGTGGACATATGACGATGGCACCTTTGAAGGCAAAGGAATTTTTGGACAGGGGCTTTTACTAGACAAAGAGCGCAATCTTGTGATTGCCATAAATAGCAACTGGCCGGTTGCTTCTGCAAGCGAGTTTAGCCAATCGCGGGCGGCACTTTACAAAATGATACAATCTTCAATTGATAAAGAAATGGTACGCTAATCAATCTATTGGCTAAAAAGATTTTATCGATGTTACACGTCATAGTGCGCACGATGCGGCTGCCTTTCCTTGTACTAACGCCGTTATGTATTAGCGTCGCTGTGGCATACGCTACGTTCCTTTCAATAACGCTGCAAACGATAGATATCGTACTGTGCTTTGTTGGGGCTTTATTAGCACACGCCAGTGTGAATATGTTAAATGAAGTACAGGATCACTTAAGCGGGCTTGATGCACAAACCCTCAAAACACCTTTCAGTGGTGGCTCTGGTATTTTACAGATATTTCCTGAATACGTGAGATCAGTAAATAGCATCGCATGGGTGCTTTTTGGTATGAGCGCATGTGTAGTGTTGTATTTTGTGATTCAGAGAGGCATTGACCTTGTTCCCATAGGACTGCTTGGTCTTGCGCTTGTTGCATTTTACACGCCCAATATCAATAAATTGCCGCTGATCTGTCTTGTTGCACCAGGGTTCGGGTTTGGTATTGTGGTATTCGTCGGAACGTTCATCGCGATGACAGGTACTGTGTCGTTCGAGCTCATACTGCTCGCCTTCCCGATTTTTATGCTGACAAATAATCTGTTGTTACTGAATCAATACCCTGATGTAGAGGCTGATGCAGCGACCGGAAGATCGCACATGATCATTAAGTACGGTCTTGAGCGAGGATTAAGAGCTTACCTTTACCACGTCATTGTGACTGTGTTTGCGACTATGTTTATTTTACTGTTTTTTCAATGGAAGACTTGGGGTGGCTTGCTACTTATTCCGTCATTCATTGGCATTATCTGTTACTTTGGTTTGAGGAATTACATCCTCAACAAAAATCTATCAGTATTCACCCCGTATTTAGCGTTAAACGTTGTTGCCTGTTTAACATATCCACTCTTTCTGAGCCTTTTACTGTGGTTCGCCTAATTCCCAACAACCGTCATTAACCAGCTGACAGAGTAGTTCAATCCAGGAAGCCTGGTTTGAAAAATAACGTTGAACACTATTTTCTGTATTTGATTTGGACGAATTGTGATGATGACAATACGTCGATGTGTTTAAAAAGCGTATGACAATTGATTGGTCGTGGTCTGTGTCGCAATTGATGCTATAGGATTTCCCATCTATAAAAAAAATAAAGGTATTTCCGAGTAGTTTTGATTCCAGATGTATAGGTCTTACTGCGGGTAATTTATCCAACGTATACCCTTCACCAAGCAATGTTGACAGTTCAGTTTGTGTGAGCGGAGGCGTTATCCCATTTAACTCTAAATGCTGTCTCGATAGAAAATTAAGCAGGGCAGGCACCACGTTTTCATTGTGTATGAGTTGAGTCATAACGTGTTTTAACGATTCTAATTCAGAATGTGTAACTACTGATGCAGGTGTTGATACATCCCTGTGCTGCCCAAGCGTTGCATCGCCATATCTTGTTTGTATTGATAATGGATCTATTTCATCCAGCACACCTGACAATATATCCACATTGGTAGGTGCTCTAAACCCGAGTGAATAATTCATGCAAGGCTCAAGCGCGATACCGTTATGCGGATGCTTAGGCGGAATGTAGATGGCATCACCTGATTCGAGCACCACATCAATATCTGGGGTGAATCCATCAATTTGTTTTAGCAGCGGATGGGGCAAAATAACATCATGACTGCATGGCGAGCCAATCTTCCAGCGCCTTTTTCCTCGTCCCTGAACAATAAAAACATCATATTCATCTATGTGTGGGCCGACACCCGCATGAGGCTCTGAATAGCTAACCATTACATCGTCAAATCGCCAATTAGGGATAAAGTTGACGTAATTTGTTAACACAGACAATTCGTCTACATATCGATCAACGCCCTGAACTAAAAGCGTCCAATCTCCGATACACGCTGATGAAAAGTCATCAAATGGGCCTTGTTCAACATGCCATTTGTTATCGCAGTAGCTGACAATACGACTATCAATGTCGGCTTCCGTGGCAAGGCCTGCTAGTTCGTGTTCGTCTAGCGGGTCGCTAAAATTTGGAATGAACTGACGGATAACATATGGACGTTTTTGCCAATAATTATCCAAAAAATGAGCGCGGTCAAATGGCTTAAATGTTTTCACTAGTAAATGCGAATCTAATCATTGTTCTTTGATAGCAAATGCGACTCTATGTTTTTTAGCGTTGACAATATTTCTTCTAACGTATTTTCAGGTGCTTCATTCTGAGTAGGCGTACCTTGCACTAGATCTTTTTGCGCCAATATTGATTCTCTAAATGTTTTTGCTTCGACTATCCCCAACATCGATACAAGTGCTCCTATACCGGATTGCCCTGCTGTTTCAAAGTCAAGTCGATAAAGACCAAAAAATCGCATCAAAGGCCCTTGGGTTAGCCCTACATCGGTAATTTTTTCAAGCGGAATTGATTTTTCAACTTTTACAAAAATGCCTCGTTTTACCACTAGCTTGCGCTCATAAAGTTCGGCTGACATGGCATCGAGGATCTTTTGTGAGAACAAAAGCACAAGAATTATCGTAATAGGTAATAGAGGGATAAAGGCAATGGTTACTATGCTCAATAAAATCCAGAATACTAACCAGTATTGTTTTACTTTCGGATCAAAGCGCGCACTTTGCAATATAATCTCTTGCATCTTACAAACCGTATTGTTTATCGTTAACTAAGCATCACTTATATCACCTTTTTTTGTAATCACGAAGAACAAGACGCGCAAATGTCTCAGAAACCTAACGAAAAAAAACAGCACAAAAAGATAAAGTTAAACGTCAACGTCTTAATCGGCATTGCTGCCGCTGCGCTGGTGTTGTATCTGGTGGTCGTTATTATTACGTTTTAGAGATAGAGAGTAACGTTTGAGTAAACAATTCTGGATATTCATATGTATACAAAGCATGACTGTAATGTACCCGACAAAATGCCCTATATCATTGCGTTAATTGCCGTTTTTCTACCCCTAATATCAGTACATATCACTCTGACAATCGGCATCCTTGTTGGCAATCTTGATGCTTGTATCCCCTACTGGTCGAGCTGCCATTCTATAAGTGCAACGGGCCGACAGTATCCTGAATTCTTTGTGTTTAAAGCGTTGTTGATCCCCACTGCAGTCTTTATGATGGCTTATTGGCTACTCCTAGATAGATGGGTAAAGACTCTCTCAAAAGACAACACATCACCAAAAGTTGTTACCGGGATGGGGCTTATAGCAAGTGTTGCCTTGATTGTTTATACCGTGACATTGGGCGCAGAGGGTGAGCCTTATGCGCTGGCTAGACGCATTGGTGTTGTTTTTTATTTTGCGTTCACCTCGTTTGGACATCTTATTTTACTGCGGCATCTGGATAAAATTGATACCGCATCTTTGGGCATTATTCCTCAGCAGAACAGGCTCACCATTTCCTGCACCGTCTTGATAGGCACCGCCATTGCCTCCGCGTTTGCGGGGCTTCTATGGGAAGAAGGTTGGGACAACTGGGAAAACGCCTACGAATGGTGGTTCTCACTGCTTATGATAAGCATGCTTTATCAGGTCGCCATTATGTGGAAAAAAACCGGTTATCGTCTCACGCTGGTTGTTTGAGGGGTGAAACATTCTAGCGGAGGCATGTTTGCATGTAAAAGTGTGCGAGCACAAGGATGTGCGAGCCCAAGCGAACAGGGAAGTCATTGAGCGTCTTTTACATGTAAATATGCCGCAGCTAAAGGCATTCCTTAAACAACCAGCGTTAGGCGATGGCTTTACCTCGACATCAAAAATCACGTCTAAACTGGAGACTCCATTGCCAAGAATCAATATTTTCACTTGAACTGTTCGGAACCGCGATATCAATGTGAACAACGCCGTTTTGATTTGCTTTGTTTGAGTACAAGCGAGCGCCAAATCCTGCACTGGATAAAATTTCTGGGTCTTCATTTAACTCTGAAAACTCACCGCCAAACGCGCGACCAGCTTCAATAAATGCAGCGAAACCAGCATCAAACAACTGATAAAAATTCCATCCCGTAAAGAAACGCAGCTCTGCGCTTGCCGTTACCCGATGGTCACCATGTTGAAACTGGTTAGGAAAACCTCTTACGCCATAGTCTTCATCAACAACAACCGGAAATTCTAAAAACTGGTTTTGTGTGAAAGTGCCTGTCAACTTAGCGTAGTAGCCAATCAGTTCTGACTTGCGATAAAAGTATTCGGCTCTTACATCGAGACGAAGAACGTCATCGATATCTGCATTAAGATGGGCCTGGGTTGATGCCCGAAATAGAAACAACTTATCATCCCAAAGCGCGCCCTTTCTGATGTTTAAAAATGAGTGAGTACCCACTCCGCCTAAACTGTTGTCTGCCTCTACTCCCAGTCTGGCTGAAAATTGCCAGCCCAGATTGATATCTTCATTTTGGTTGATGTAGTAGATGTCTTGCATAACAATTATGTTGCGTTCAATGTACTCATATTCGAGCCATACATATGAGAAATCTCGATCTTGAGGGAGAAAACGAGGGTCATTGTTAGGGCTGGTTTCAGCAACATCGAACAAGGATTTATGATGTGTAAACCCGACGGTGAGTCGTCTTGTTTTGGATTCATCACCATCTAATTGCAACCCATAACCGACGTTAAATATTCGGCTATCAATATCTAGCGTATTTCGCGTGCTATTGTTCTGAAAAATATCTTCGTCTCGTTTGCTTGTGGCCGCGTTTAAAAAGTACGCATCTTCACTTCCCAAATGGTAGAAAGGCTTATTTATAAAAAATCGATATGCTTCACCATCATCGTTATCTTCTAAAATAACCCCAATAGTGCCATGCCTTATCCATTTCAGCGGTGAAGAAAACCCTACTCGATACCCTGACCGCTGTTCGTTTTCATTGAATCTAAACGCCGCTTTTATGCCCAACCCGAACAAATTAGAGTCACTGAGACCGAAAATAGTCGAATTCTCACCGCCACTTCGACTATATGAAATCGTCGGGATGAGTGACCAGTTATCATATGTGTTTACTGAGAGGCGAATTGCATTGTTTTCGCAATCTAGAACATACGTTATTTTTGCTTCAGCAAAAATGGACTGATTTCTTAGAATTGCTTCAGCTTCAACCACATCATCAAGAGAAATGTATTCGCCCTCGTCGAATGGTAGCCTTTCAAGGACGACAAAGGGTTTGGTGACAGTATGTAGTTTGTTTGCCCATTTATGCAGAGTGATAGTATTGTCAGCAGTTTCATCAAATATCGGATGAGTGGTAAGTTCTATGTTATCAACCAGATATTTACTGGTTGTCCCAACTACACATTCATTGTCGGCGTTCATTTTCTTACGCGCACTGTTTTCAGCCGCCGCTTGCAAGGACGTTGGCTGGGAAGCAAACACTACTACAAAAATATAAAAGACGTAACGCATGGCTCTCATTAATAATTAACAGTCAAACGCGTAACATTATGAATTTGGGAATACAAAGGTGAAATAAAGCCAATAAGGTTCTAAGCTTTTTGTTTTCGACACTGGTTACTATATGCAAACTATCGGCCAATGTCACTATAGATTGATCACTGACTACCGATGTAAACGTAAACAACAATGTAAGAAAGTCCAAAGACACAGAGACAGGGTTTTATCAATACTCGCAGCGACTCTTTGGTGTGAAATCTGTGAAGCAATGTTGTTACAACTGTTATTTATGGATATATAACCATAACTGAAAAAGGTCTGAAAAAATGCGTAGAGCACTTGTTTTCATTTTATGCATCGTGAGTATTCCGTTTCCTAGTTTCGCAGAATGGCACGCAAGGAGCGCGGGGATCATGGGGACGAATGTTTACGCCGAAGTGTGGCATGAGGACGCTGCGCAGGGAGAGAGAGCGCTTACTGAAATCATGCAGGAAATGCAACGTATCAATCAGCTGATGAGTTCATACATAGAAACAAGTGAACTCAGCTTGATTAACAGCAAGGCGGCAACTCAACCGGTTATTATTTCGGATGAAATGTTCGATTTACTGTCGTTGTCTCTTCACTTTTCTAATCTGACTGATGGCGCATTTGATATTACCTATGCCAGTGTGGGTTATTTGTATGACTTTAAAGAAGCGAAACGACCAGAAGAGCAGCAGATAACTATGCTGTTAGACGCAATAAATTATCGACACGTTTCGCTTGATAAAGAGCAGATGACTGTCTTTTTCAATCATCCCAATGTAAAGATTAACCTAGGCGGCATCGCTAAAGGTTACGCAGTTGATAATGCTATAGAAATCGTCCAAGCATTGGGAATAAAACACGCATTGGTGACGGCAGGTGGAGACACAAAACTGTTGGGTGATAGGCGCGGAAAGCCGTGGATTGTCGGGATACGTGACCCGCGAAACAGAGATAAACAAGCAGTAATTTTGCCGTTGTACGATACTGCGATGTCGACATCAGGGGACTACGAGCGATACTTTGAGGAAGATGGGATTAGATATCACCATATTCTTTCACCCAAAACCGGTAAATCAACCGACTCTGTACAATCTGTTTCTATTATCGGTCCACGCAGTGTCTACAATGACGCCTTGTCTACAGCAGTTTTTGTTATGGGACTTGCTGATGGTTTGGGCTTCATTAACAGTTTACCGGAGTTTGACGCCATAGTGATGGATGCTGAAAGACAAATGCACTATTCCAATGGATTGCAAAACTAACGCTACTGAAATCATTTGTAGAAGCACGCTATCTCCATATCACTTTTGCTTTTAGACCAGTCTTTGATCCTTTTGCAACGTCATTTTAATGTAATCAACAAATGCTTTGACTTTCATCGCAGCAAATCTGCCATCTATGCAAATCACGTTGACGGGCAATGGCGCGGTCTCGTAATCAGCTAATACGACCTGTAGTTGTCCATTTTCTATATAAGATGAAATCTGATAAGACAACACCTGCGTCAAACCCCAACCACGGACGGCTGCTTTTGCCGCAGATGCCATTGTATTTACTTCCAAGCGTGATTTTACCCTGGCGTACTTTGCATCGGCGAAATGCCATTCACCGTTGGGTGAAATTGGTCTGGCGTTAATGATGTGATGATATTTTAGGTCATCGAGACTATGGGGTATACCGTTTGTTTCAAGATAGCTTGGAGCAGCGCAAACAACGCGTTTAACGTTGCCTACTTTGATAGCGACGAGATTAGAGTCTTGCAAATGACCAATGCGCACTGCCACATCAATACCCTCATCTATCATGTTGACATTTCTATCCACGAACAGCGTTTCTACTGAGATGTCAGGATACTGTGTTAAAAATTCGGTAATTACAGGCATGACATAGTTTTCTCCAAACAGCACCGATGATGTTATACGCAAGTGCCCTTTTGGTGATTGATATATCCCTGAAACAGCATCTTCAGCGCTTTTGAGATCGGCCAATATTCTCTTGCACTCTCCTAGATAAAACTGTCCCGTATCAGTGAGAGTCAACGACCGTGTTGTGCGTTGAAACAGTTTCACACCCAGTTTCTCTTCAAGTAGGCCGATACCTCGGGTGGCTGAAGGAGCGCTTATGTTTAAAACGCGTGCAGCGCCGGCAAAGCTGTTTTGCTCAGCTACCGCTATAAACAAAGAGATTGTTCGCAGATGGCCCATAATTATTTCATATACTGAAATAGTGTAATTAAATTAAAGCATATTGTTCATTTTTATAAAAGCGCTTAGAGTTAACTCATCGCAAGACAGCACAAAGAGAGCAACAGGAGAGATAGCACCATGATGACAGTTCAAAATCCGTTCCACGAAGGTGAAATCGAAGCGCAAAGAATGGCAGGTGCAAACGAGGTAGCATCATGGGCGTCTGGTTTCATTCGCGATCACATGCCGCCGCAACATCGAGAATTCTATACATCTTTGCCTTTCTTAGTGGTAACAGGAAGTGATACCGGTGGTCTTATCTGGACGACAATACTCGAAGGGAAAAAAGGATTTGTCTCGTCACCGACCGATCGAACATTGCAGTTAGATACTGCTATAGACCCATATGATCCGCTTTACGATAGTATCCGCGCAGGCACTAACGTTGGTGCAATCGGCATTGAACTGGCGAGTAGACGCAGAAATCGATTCAGCGGCGCAATTAAACCAAATATCGATGGCTATGCGATTGAAATTAACCAAAGCTTTGGTAACTGTCCACAATACATTACTGAGCGAGAATGGCACCAAAGTCCATCGCAAGGTGATGTAAGGAGCATTAAAGGGAGTGCATTAACTGCACAACAACAAGAGTCAATAAAACAAGCCGATACCCTATTCTTAGGTTCAGGTCAAAATGTCCAAGGCCAAGGATATGCCGATGGTTATGACGCCTCTCACCGAGGCGGTGCACCTGGATTTGTATCGATAAAAAGCGCGACCCAATTGCTTATACCGGATTATGCTGGCAATAACTTTTTTAACTCTATTGGAAACTTGATCAAGAATCCGTCAATCAGTCTGTTGTTCATTGATTTTGAAAACGGTGGTTTGCTACAGATTTCAGGGAAGGCAACAATAGACTGGGACGCAAAACAATTGGACGACCCCAACGCTCGCAGAGTGATTTGTGTCGACATCAATAGTGTTATCGAACGGAAGCAGGCTCTGTCTTTGCGCTGGCGAGCAAAAGAAACTCCTCCGCGCAAACTAAAGGTGGTAAAAAAGGTCGAGGAATCGAATGAAATAACATCCTTTTTCTTGCAGGATATCAATGATAATCCTCTGAGCGACTTTCAGCCTGGCCAGTATCTTCCGATCGAACTAAAAATTCCCGGGCACCAGAACACGTTGAAACGGACATATACTTTATCAGGCCCGCCTAACAAAAATTGGTATCGCCTGAGCGTGAAACGAGAAACCAAAGGCCTTGTGTCGAGTTTTCTTCATGATGGTATCGATACAGGCGATATTTTCCAAGCTAAAATACCCGCTGGGAATTTTGTTATCCCATGTAGCCAATGTCCGTTGGTATTGGTCAGCGCTGGTGTGGGAGTAACTCCCATGTTGTCAATTCTTCACAGCGAATTTCAAAAAGATGAAGGCCGTAAAATATGGTTTGTACATGGTGCGCGTAACTCTTTAACACATGCATTTAAAGAAGAAGTCGCAACGCTAGTTAACCATGACAAAAACGTTCAAAAGCATGTTTTTTACAGCAAGCCAATGGCGGATGACAGAATCGGAAAAGATTATGACCATTTGGGAAGATTATCAGTCGATTTTCTAATCGGTTTAGATGCCGGTCCAGACGCGCATTATATGCTTTGCGGTCCATCAGCATTTTTATCGGAAATACAACTTGGGCTTGAGTTAATAGGTGTTGCTACTGACCAGATCCATTTTGAGTCTTTTGGACCAACCGGTGCTTGATAGAGGTCCTGAGTTAATCTCAGGACAACATACAGTTGCCCCTTTCAACTCAGTTACCTAAAGAAAATAATCATCATTAGGTATGCGAAATTGTATGTTCGTATAGAAATCCATCCCAAGGATTACACATCTAAGTATTGTAAACATCCATTAGAGAATGTACTTTTCGGTTGTTCCAAATATTGCTGTTGTTTCTAATCCGTTGCTTTTATTTGCAGATCAACGGTGGGTTAGTATTTCGTTGGAGTTTAACTTCCTAACGACGTTTTTAGAAGGAAGAAGACTACTATGAGCTTAACCATATATCGAACATTGGTTGATAACGCAACGTCACCCGCGTGTTTATTTGACGAAAAAGGCAGCATCATATCAGTGAATACTGTTGGTAAGTTCGTCTTCGACGCCGGGCATTCTGGGACGGTAGGAGCGTGGATGAGCAGCCGCTCACTTACGTTATCAACCCTTAAGGAAATGGCAACAAATAAAAAGGTTGATTCAGATACCGACCTCGCTGTCATCACTAATCTCAAAGTTGAATACGATAATGGGATATTTCTTGTGTTGGCTCACACTACGGAAGCATCTGGCTCTGAAATTTCGCGCGTTACCCATGCGATACGCGACCAGCTCACCCATTTACCAAACAAAGTCCTTCTGATTGACAGATTGCAACAGACCATTATCAAATCTAAACGCGATGGCAAAGCAGTCGCATTGATTCTATGTCGTATGGAACGTTTTGATAATTACGTAAAGGCCATCGGGACATCACATTCTGAAGATTTGAAGCGCCTCGCGGCCGAAAAAATCGTTTCTTGCGTTCGCGATAGTGACACTGTTGGGCAGCTTGATTTTCAAACGTTCGCTATGGTCTGTCAAATTGCAGCATCAGAAGACGCAGACTTAATCGCGCGTAAAGTACTCAACACCATGCAATCCGCTATGGACATCGGTGGACATTCAATAACAGTGCGAATGCGATTAGGGATCAGTCTGTTTCCAGACGATAGAGACAGTGCGCGTGATTTAATTGAATGCGCTAGCACGGCAATGGATCACGCAAAGAATTCACGACAGAAATATGAGTTCTTTGCGCAAGAAATGAATGAGAAAATTAAGTCTCGCTTAGTTATGGAAAATCGTATGCGAGATGCTTTGAAAAGAGGTCTCTTCACGCTTCATTATCAACCAAAGATCGACGCAAAGTCTGAAAAGATAGTTGGCGCGGAGGGATTAATCCGATGGCAAGACGAAGAACTTGGCTTCGTTTCTCCAGTAGAATTTATTCCTATCGCAGAGGAGACAGGCTTAATTGAAGAGATTGGTTATTGGGTGATTCAAGAAGCTTGCTCACAGTCTATGCGCTGGCAGCAAGATGGTCTAACAGCTATTCGTCTCTCGGTTAATGTATCGAGTCGCCAGTTGGGCGCACGAGATTTCATAGACAGACTGACATCTATTATTCATGCTTCGGGGTTGTCTCCAGATATGCTTGAGCTGGAAATAACCGAGAGTGTGTTGGTTCGAAATGTGGAAAAAACCATTGAAACATTTTCTCGTATCCGCGACATAGGCTGTCATTTATCGATAGATGATTTTGGTACTGGATACAGCAGCTTAAGTTACCTTACTCAGTTTCCAATTACTACGCTTAAAATCGATCGAGCATTTATCAAAGACCTTGAAGTTAACCGAAACACCGCTGAGGTAGCGAAAGCGATTATAGGTTTATCACATGGTCTAAATTTAGAAGTTGTTGCAGAAGGCGCGGAAACCAAGGATCACGTGAATTTTCTACAGGAAAATGGCTGTGAGCTGGTTCAGGGTTTCTATTACAGTAAGCCAGTGCCACCTAGCGAATTCAAAAAACTCCTTTCTGAAAACTACATTAGAAAGCATTGATAAACATATTTTCTATCGTTGCGGGATTCCAGACATTTCCACGAGTGATTCAAGCACCAAACACCTTCCCAACCACAGTAGTCTTGAGCTGAATCTTACGCAACTATGAATATGTTTATGAGTTAGAAGGCTTTAGTCGCTCCCGCCATTTTTGAATACTTGACCTTCTTTCATAACAAAGTGCACATTTTCAAGCAGTGATATATCACGAAGTGGATTTCCTTTAACCGCAATGATATCCGCGAGTTTCCCGACTGAAAGGCTGCCAAGTTCTGATTCCACTTTTAACATCGTGGCTGGATTGATAGTTGCTGACTGGATTGCCTGCATAGGCGTCATCCCGTATTCCACCATTCTTGAAAACTGTTTGCCATTGTCACCGTGTGGATAAACGCCAGCGTCACTGCCAAATACCATGTTTACATCAGCATCAACCGCATCTTTAAAATTACGGCGTTGTGTCTTGCCTACTAGTCTCTCTTTGGCGAGGCTTTCTTCCAAAATACCCGCCTTTTCACCTTCGCCTAATATGTATTCGGTAACATAGATATCCATCGAAAAATAAGTGCCACGAGCCTTTGCCATCTTAATCGCTTCTTTATCCGCAAAACTGGCGTGTTCAATTGAATCAACACCACCTTCGATAGCAGCTTTAATACCATCTAAGCCATGAGCGTGCGCAGCTACGGTCAAGCCTCTCATATGAGCCTCTTCCACAATCGCTTTTATCTCTTGAATCGTAAGCTGTTGCGCAACAACCTTAGTTCCTTTTGAAAGCACACCGCCAGTCGCACAGATTTTTATCACACTCGCGCCATATTTGATATTCTCCCTTACTTTTTCACGCGCTTTCCACGGACCATCGGCAACACCTCCCCCTTTGGCCTGATACAAATAAGGCAGCAAATTGTTATCACAATGACCGCCAGTGACCCCAATTGAACGTCCCGCAACATACATTCTGGGACCAATAATTTCACCGTCATTGATTGAATCGCGGAGTGCAACATCGGCAAATCCTGGCGCGCCTACGTTACGTACGGTAGTAAAACCTGCAAGCAGTGTTTTTTCAGCAAAGCTTACACCGCGCAGCGTTGTTCTTGGCAAGGATGATGTTAGTCTTCTATAGCCGTGAATGTTGGCGTCGCTGGTTAAATGTACATGCATATCCATTAA
The DNA here is from genome assembly GCA_002340325.1 of Glaciecola sp. UBA2563. Lineage (GTDB taxonomy): Bacteria > Pseudomonadota > Gammaproteobacteria > Enterobacterales > Alteromonadaceae > Glaciecola. Next base: position 21,615 of record DDLV01000117.1, read on the forward strand.
ACCAGGTAACAACGTATGTTCACTTAAATCAATGACGTCCATATCGTCGGTAATGGTCAGTCTATCCTGAGACATTATTGATTCTATTTTTCCGTCAACAATGCCTATTGCCGGCTGCTCTACTAATTTGCCAGTTTCTACATCAACGTGTGATTTAGCGATGATGACCTGTTTAGCGTAAATTGGAAGATGAGCAAGCAAGAGAATGAATAGTAGTGTGCATGTAACTAGATTCATTTGAGCGACTTTTGATGAGAATATGAGTTTACTATAACAGGAATTTAGCGCACAGGCATGCATGCGCTTTCCGACTTATCTTTATTAAGAGCAATCGGAGCAAACCTGACACCACGATTTTGTAATAGGTATAGTTTACTGCGATGTAGTCTTTCATTTTTAAGTAACACTTTTTAGTTAACCTACTATCCTTATTTAAGCTGGGTTGAAGTTTGCCTACATAACGCCACTCACAAAACGGGAACAGCTTTGCTTACTGAACGCTACAGAAATGTGCGGTCTACCAGTCTGGAACTCATTAGCGGGCTTTTGCCAGAAGACTTGTGTCTACAGGCAATGGCAGATACAAGTCCGCTTAAATGGCATCTCGCGCATACCACCTGGTTTTTTGAAACCTTTATCCTTAAACAAGAATCAGCCGAGTTTTCGCCGTTTGACGAGACTTTCGAATATTTATTTAACTCCTATTACAACGCCGTGGGGAAACAGTACCCAAGACCGCAGCGCCATTTACTATCGCGGCCCACGGTTGATGAGGTGATTGAGTATCGGCGCCATGTCGATGCTGAAATGGTAACGTTGTTGGATGAAATGCAACCATCAGAATCGATGGTGCAACTAGGATTACACCATGAGCAACAGCATCAAGAATTGATGTTGACCGACCTCAAATACAACCTCTATCAACATCCTTTCCCGGTGCGATTCAATGCAAACCCAATTCCGACTATCGAGCCAATCGAGTCGAGTTGGCATTACTTTGACAGTTGCCAGTATAACTCAGGCTATCAATCATCTAAGGGTGGATTTTGGTTTGATAATGAGACGCCGCAACACTTGACTGTACTTGCCCCTTTTGCAATATCATCAACGCTGATCACAAACGGTGATTTCATGCGTTTCATCAATGCAGGTGGATATGAAAATCCTGATTATTGGCTATCAGATGGCTGGAGTTGGGTGAACGAGAATCATATTCGGGCGCCTCTTTATTGGCAGAAGGTAGATAATGCTTGGCGTTGTTTCACACTACACGGCATTCAAGCGATCGATTTGCATGCACCTGTTTCACATATCAGTTTTTATGAAGCGGCTGCTTATGCCGCTTGGTCGGGTTGTCGATTACCCACTGAGTTTGAGTGGGAATATGCGTCCCAAGTCTTGTCAGAAACGCATTCACAAAAGTTCACAGGTCAAAATGTATATCACCCGGTTTCTGTATCCAGCTGGTTTGAAAGCGTATGGCAGTGGACGCAATCCGCTTATCAACCTTATCCAGGGTTTAAGGTCAGTGCAGGTGCCGTTGGCGAATACAATGGTAAGTTTATGTGTAATCAAATGGTGCTGAAAGGTGGCAGTTGCGCAACATCACAAGGACATACGCGCTCAACTTATCGCAATTTCTTTTATCCGCATCAGCGCTGGCAGTTTTCAGGGCTACGGCTAGCAAAATCAACGTAAAACAATCACAACGTTATTTAGAAAAACATAGTCAAAACATAAGTTTATAAAAATATATCTTTCATCATCTTCGGGAAAAGCAATGACTACAATGCAAGCAATAGAAAAAACAGTTAGAAAAACGAGTGGCTCGATAAGCCTGCTTGACCTAAAGCCACCCGTTGCCGATCAAACAGCTGAGATTATTGAAGGTCTGACGCAAACCCCTAGAAAGATTTCACCAAAATACTTTTATGACCACAAAGGTTCAACGCTCTTTGATGCTATCACCGAACTGGAAGAATATTATCTTACGCGCACTGAAATGGGCATTATGGCGAAATACGCCAAAGATATCGCCGATACCATAGGTCAGCACAAAATTATTATTGAACCGGGTTCTGGTAGCGCTGAAAAAATTCGATTGCTATTACCGGATTTAAAGCCGAAGTGCTATGTACCCATTGAAATATCAAGCGACTACATGCTCACCGTCGCGCAAAACATACGAGAAGCTTTTCCAGAATTAAACATGCTGTGTGTTAAGGCAGACTACACCCATCAGTTGCCAACTAAACGCCAGTTACCAGAGGGCGAAAAAGTCGCATTTTTTCCCGGGTCAACGATTGGTAACTTCACACCTGATCAGGCAAAGGCATTTTTGCGTTCAGTCAAGGCCATGGTCGATCATTCTGGTGGTTTACTTATCGGTGTTGATCTTAAAAAATCAGTACCCACGATAGAATCGGCATATAACGACAAACAAGGCGTTACTGCTGAATTCAACAAAAATATGCTCACGCATGTTAACCGTCTTACGGGCAGTAATTTTGAGGTTTCGAATTGGGCGCATTTAGCTGAATATGATCACGACGAGGGCTGCATCAATATGCATCTTGTTAGTCGACAAACGCAAAAAGTGAACCTATCAAATCACAGTTTTGAGTTTGCGCACAATGACACTATTCATACTGAAAGCTGTTACAAATTCTCGTTGCAAGATTGCGAACGCTTATTCAATGGTGCAGGGTTCTCTGTTGTGAATTATTGGACTGATGTCAACGGGCTGTTTGCGATTATATATTGTCAGGCAAGATGAATGGTTGCTTATAAGGTCAACCCACTCTATTAGGTTTCTGAGCACATCAGACGCGATTAAACGCAATATCAGCTTTTATTCCCAATCACTTCTTGTAACTTTGGCAGCAACTCTGATTGGAGCACTGGTCTTGGAGCACACGGTGGGATGCTCTGAACACAACGAGCAGCCATTTTCTTCGCTAAGTAACAATTAAAATGGTGTCATAGCCTAAAAGCGTTCAATCAAAAACACTCCCCACATTGCCAATACTGCAACAAAATTAATGGTGAAAACAATACCGCGTAACCTAATGTTTGTAGTAAACACTTGAATCAGGCTGTGCAGGTATCGACCAAGGACAAATGCCCAAGCTAAATACACATGAATGCTGCTAATTGGATTGCCAGAAGCGATTAACATCACACAAATGACGTAAAAGAACATGGGCCATTCGAACTGATTGCTAAGGTTTGCACTAATTCGAGTTTGAATGTCTTGAAATGGATAGGAGCCATCTTCTTTGATGAAAATCCCCCAAACGACTGGCGCTCGAGCAACGGTAAGAAAGGCATAAAGTAATACGCACAACACTATGTGCAATGCCATTGGAAGTAAAAGCTCATCCATTATGTACCGCCGTTTGTTTTTCCTGACTATTTTTCAACAACAATTTCAAAACCGCCAAATATCATCCTTTTTCCATCAAATGGCATTGGATTATTATCTGGGTGTAAACGTGGATCCTGCATGAGCTTACTCATATTTTCATCTCTGAACGCTTTTGACGGCCAGGTTATCCACGAAAAGCATACTGTTTCATTTGGTTCACATTTAACCGCCATGGGAAAGGATGTAATATCTCCATCTGGTACATCATTTCCCCAGCATTCAACGACTGAAAGTGCCCCGTATTCTTTGAATACCTCTGCCGCTTCGCTTGCGTGTTTTATATAGGCCTCCTTGTTTAGAGTGGGCACTGCAACAACAAAACCATCTACGTAAGTCATTTTAAAAATGCTCCTATTGCATGTTGGTCACACTTAAATAGTGCGCCCTCTTCATCACTAAGTGATTTATTAGGGAGGTTCAAATAGTGTAACGCAGCCAAACATAAATAGTCTTTTGTTATTTTGCATACCTAACATTTCAGTTAACACAAAAGTCGCCGTTAAAGTTATCAGAAAACATCCCTACATATTAAAGCGCAAATTGTGAAAGCCAACCAAAGCTGACAACCTCGGGAAAAAGAGTGAAAAGGAAATCTGCCTAGATTCAGATTGAGTGGGGTATTCCTTTAATAGTATGAGATGCAACAAATGTAGGTGAGACCATGCGAAATATCTCTCGAAATTTTCTCAACAAGGTAGCAGTTTGCAGCGTGTTCGCTGTGCTGTTAACAGGATGCGGTAGTGATATTTTAGTTGAGGAAAATCAAGAACCAGACCCGGTTGTTGTGGATGTAGCAATTGCCTATATTGCACGCGACATAGAAATCAGCGATGGCGAACCTGTAAGAGATATTACAGACCCTACTGAGTTTATTTCTGGCGCGTCACTATTTATCCAAGCACGGGCCAATGCATCGGCCGAACCTGTCAATATTAGTCAAAGACTGTTTCCTGACGCGCTTGATGACGACGGTGAACCTCTTCCTCTTGATATCAAAGACTTAAAAGCTGACTACACAGGGACTCGCCTAATATTCAGCGTTAGAGCACCTGAACTGGATGGTATGGATGAAGAGCCTACTTGGAATATATGGGAATATGACGTAACAACGGATACGCTTCGCCGCGTGATTGATTCAGACATTGTTGCAGAAGCAGGACATGATACCGGTCCTGTTTATCTTGCAGATGGAAGAATTGTTTTCAGCTCTACCCGTCAACGCGGCAATCAAGCGCGTTTATTAGATGAAGGAAAACCTCAATATTCAGGGCTTGAAGAGGGGCTTGATGCGCCTGCATCTGTTCTGCATGTTATGAATGCTGATGGTAATGATATTCAACAAATCTCATTCAACCAGAGTCACGACCTCGATCCGATTATTCTGCCAAACGGCAAACTACTGTTTAGTCGTTGGGATCAAAAAGGCGGTAACAAAGGGCTAAATCTCTATCAAATGAATGCAGACGGCAGTGACCTTGAGCTAATGTATGGTCGCCACAGTCACAATGTCATTACCGGTATCGGAGACATTCAGTATGCAAAAGCCAGCGTCACACCAGAGGGGCAGGTGTTGATGGGCCTATATTCATTTTCTGACAATCGCTTTGGCACTGATTTTGTCACTATTGATATTGAAAACTATGTCGACTTTGCAACCCCTATTGCATCTATGCCTTCTTTGCAAGGGCCTGCTCAACAGTCCGCTTTAATTGAGGGTATTGTATTGGATGGAGAGCCGTCACCCGCAGGTCTCATTAATGCGCTCTATCCACTGTGGGATGGCAGTGGTAGAGTCCTCTATAGTTGGAGTCAATGTCGATTATTCGAAGCTTTACCCGAGGGAAGCCCGCCAGATACACCAAGGACAATTGCACCTTGCAGTGAGCAGAACTTGGCAAACGATGGATTTGAGCAAGCCCCACCCGTTTATGGACTTTGGATGTTCGATCCGGTTGAAGACACGCAACTTTCGCTTCGCCTTCCGCAAACCGATATCGTAATTAGCGAAGTGCTAGCACTTGAGCAAAAACCCTTCCCTGTTGACCCAGATTCGACGATCGATCGTGCTGAAACAGCATTGATAGAGGAGGGCTATGGTGTCCTTCATATACAATCTGTTTATGATCTTGACGGAGAAGATACAAGTCCATTTGGTTTAATTCAAACCGCTAACCCAGAGCTCACCGCGCCAGATCAGCGAACAGCCAGATTTCTGCGTGTGACAAAAAGCGTCTCTATACCAGATGAGGACACGTTAGAGTTTGATAACAGTGCGTTTGGTCGCTCCAGAAATCAGCTTATGCGCGAAATATTGGGATATACCCCAATACAACCCGATGGCTCAGTTGAGGTTGCTATTCCAGCAAATGTGCCTTTTGCAATAAGTATTGTAGATGAAAACGGTATGCGAATATCTCAACGGCATGACAACTGGCTACAGCTAATGCCGGGAGAGAAGAAAACCTGCATAGGTTGTCATGAACGTAATAGCGAACAACCTCACGGCAGAATAGATGCACAACCCGCTTCAATAAATTTAGGTGCTCCCAGCACTGGCATAGAGTTTCCGGGTGCTAACCCAGCGTTGTTTGCTGATCTAGGGGAGACTATGGCACAGACATTTTCGCGCGTTAGAGGCTTACCTCGTCTAACGGCAGATGTGGTATTCGAGGATGTTTGGACAGACCAAAACACGTCCACGCCAGCAGCATCTTTTGAATACGCCTACGGAGATTTAATTTCGCAAGTGCCAATTTCTCAAGCCTGTGCGCAAGTCTGGACATCACTGTGCCGATCGGTGATCAATTATCTAGACCATATACAGCCTTTGTTTTCCGCTGACCGTCAAGTTTTAGACGATGAGTCAAATATCATTACTAATAATACGTGTTTATCTTGTCACTCCCCTATCGATGCCGATGGGATGACGCAAGTGCCAGCTGGGCAACTTGAGTTGATTGACACCCCATCTCTTGATATTCCCGAGTTTGTGACTAGCTACAGGGAGCTATTTTTTAATGATAATGCACAAGAACTGATAGACGGCGTTTTGCTTGATACCGTGGAATTAGTGTTTGATGGCAATGGCGATCCCGTTTTCCTTGTGGATGAAAACGGCGAACTTATCCTCGATGCAGAAGATAATCCTATTCAAGCAACTCAGTTGATAGGCGTCCCCGCTAGCATGAATCCGAATGGTGCTAGAAATAGTGGCAGGTTCTTTGCTGTGTTTTCCTCTGGTGGCAGTCATGAAGGTTTTCTTAACGCTGCCGAGTTGCGACTTATATCTGAATGGTTGGACATAGGTGCGCAGTATTACAACAATCCATTTGATGCGCCAGAGGATGATTAATAAATGCTGAAGCCATCGATAACAATATTGCTGATGTCCATCAGCTTTTTGTTACTACCGATCTCCGTATTGGCAGCAGAGCTTCGCGTTACCGTTACCACACCATTTATAAATGTACATTCAGGACCAGCGGATGAATTTCCGGTATTTCATGTGATAGCGCAGAGTGAAAAGATTGACATCCTCAAAGAGCGCACCGGTTGGTATAGGGTCCGTACAGTGTCCAATCGCAATGAAGAGATAGAAGGCTGGATCCATAAAGATTCACTGACTGCAACAGTATTGCCGGATGGCATTGGGCTTAAGCCGCCGAGTGGTGGTTTTGATCAATATTTATCAAGAGATTTCGAGATTTCATTAATGGGTGGTGTGCTCGATACCACCAATGCGCTGACATTGACGGGCAGTTGGGTATGGAACCAAAACTTATCGGTTGATGCTAGTTACACTCAGGCACTAGGCGATTTTTCCGATAACAAGCTGTGGTCAGTGCGAATGCGTCATACGTTCTATCCATTTAGGAAAGTCAGTCCTTATCTCGCGCTGGGAACAGGTGAGATCAGAACATCGCCTAACGCTAATTTAGTGCAGTCGGGCGATGAAGTGCGCAAAAGTAATTCATATGAAGTCGGTGTTGGTGTCCGCTATTACCTCACGGATGGCGTGCTCATTAAAGCTGAATACAGAGGGGTATTAGCGTTGACAGACCGCGATGAACAAGAACGGTTAGACCAGTGGCTTGTGGGCGCTAGTATCTTTTTTTAACGAAGGTAATGTATGCAAAATATGAAAGATAAACAGCCCCTAAACAGTATTGTTAGAACAGAGACTATTCAGAGCACTATTTTACAGCCTAATTCTCTGCCACCGTTCACATTACCGTCGCTAAATTCAACATCACTAAATTCAACATCAATAACTACGCTATTTGCTACTCTGGCAATTTTATTGACCACAATGCCATCCGTTGGGCATACACAAACGCAGCAATCCGCTAGAAGTAATGCACCAGAAATAGATCCAGCTGTTGAAAGGCGAAGCATCGACGAATTTGATATTGACTCAGAAAATGTCGAGATAGGACTATTTGCGGGTGTCATAAGCATCGAAGATTTCGGCTCTGATACGTTACTTGGCGCGCGAATTGGCTATCACATCAACGAAAACTTTTTCATCGAAGCGAGTTATGGCCAGTCGACAGCAGGTGAGACAAGCTTTGAGATCCTAAGTGGTGGTGCTCCGTTTCTAACGGACGAAGAACGAGATTACATCTATTACGACTTATCTGTTGGGTACAATTTTAACGGGGAGGTGTTTGTAACAGACTCACTTGTCTTTAATACGGACTTTTTTATTACGCTAGGTGCCGGCAATACTGACTTTGCGGGCGATGAACGGTTCACTGTGTCAGCAGGCGTAGGGTATCGATTACTTGTTACAGATTATCTATCGGTACGAATTGATGTACGTGATCACATCTTTAATAGCGATATCATTGGCGACGAAAAAAGTGTTCACAATCTGTCGGGCGCATTATCGCTCACGGTATTCTTTTGATGAGGTATATCATGAAAACCAACCCTCTAGTTCTCGCCACTTTCCTTTTGCTTGCATTGTGCTCGTCGGCTTCTGCCGCAGAGATGGCAAAAGATTTTGTATTGAAATCTAAAGACGATGGCAATATGCGATTGTCCGATCAGCGTGGCAACATTGTCATGATCAACTTTTGGGCGAGTTGGTGTGGTCCATGTCGCGAAGAATTACCTTTGATGGAAGAACTTTATCAGGAGTATCAGGATCTTGGATTCGAGATATTAGCGGTTAACGTCGATGACGAAGAAAGTAAAGCAGATGTGTTGCTAAATGATATTGAGGTCACCTTTCCAGTCTTGTACGACACTTCTGGCGAAGTAAGCAAGCTATATGATGTTAGCGCTATGCCGACAACTGTTTTTGTTGATAGAGACGGTTTACAGCGGATTTTGCATCCTGGCTTTCGCGCTGGTGACGAAGTGAAGTATGAAAAGGCAATAAAAATGCTAGTTCGTGAATAATCAAAGGTGTCTTCAATAATGAAAGTCTCATCAAATCAATCATTTAACACCGTCATTAGCAAAGCTATTAAATTAGGTGTGATTTTAGCGGCGATAGCATTAGGCGGCTGTAGTTCAACCATTGACGAAATGGGAAAGACCGTTAGTAATTTTGAGCTAGAACCCTGGGTAAAGCCTTTTGAACGAAGTAATCTTGCGGACCCTATTATGGCGGTTGGTCGTAATCCGATTGCCCTTTCATATGCCAAACACGTGCATGAGTCACGCGAAGGTGCGCGCGGAGCGAGTGGTTCTGCTGGAGGTGGCTGTGGATGTAACTAATTTATTCAATCTGTGTAAATAACGGGTTTTTGGCATCGCACCATGTTCAATTCGCACAACGATAACAGTTTAACAAGCAGGCTAGGAAAAAGTCCAATTAGTCGAATCTGCTATGGATTTATCATTTGTGTCCTTTTAATGACAACGATGGGTGTTTATGCGGCTGTATTGCCTGATGACCGTTCAGACATCATGTATCACAAGTATTCCGGCGATGGCGTAAGTATCGATGGCCCTTCATATTTACTTAGAAAAAAAGTTGGTAATCATGTTTCATTCAGTGCGAACTATTATGTGGATACTGTCAGCGGGGCGTCAATCGACGTCAGAGCAACTGCTTCACCCTATCAGGAGCAAAGAAAAGAAACTAGCGTTGGGGTTGATTACCTCAACGAAAAAACATTATTAAGTACCGGTTACACCAATAGCTCGGAAAATGACTTTGAAGCAAACTCGGTTTTTTTGGGGGTAAAGCAAGACTTCTTTGGTGACCTTAGTACGGTATCGATCAATTGGTCCAAAGGCTGGGATGAAGTCGGCGTTAGAGGCGACGATAGCTTTGCTGAAGAGGCTGACAGGCAAAAGTTTGGTTTTGGTTGGACACAGGTTATGACCAAAAGTCTGATAATGGGATTCAGTGCTGAACACATTTCTGATGAAGGCTATCTCAACAATCCATATAGAAGTATCCGTTTTCTTGATCCTGACAGCGAAAGGGGATTTAGATTTACACGAGAGACCTACCCTACTACACGTTCATCAAATGCTTATTCGATCAACGCAAACTATTACCTGCCATACCGGGCTGCGTTATACGCAGATGCCCGCATTTACAATGATTCGTGGGGGATCGATGCTAATAATTTCAAGCTTGGTTACATCCATCCCATTGGCGGTTGGACCATAGACATATTCGCACGGCATTATTCACAGGAGTCTGCAGACTTTTATGGCGACCTCTTTGCAAGAGAGGATGAGTTTAATTTTATGGCCCGCGATAAGGAGATGTCATCTTATTCGGGTATCACAGCAGGTCTGCATCTATCTTATGAATGGCAATTTTCGCAAACAGCTACTTTTAAAAAAAGCAGTATTCACTTCGAATATGATTACATGCGATTTGACTACGATAACTTTAGAGACGTTACTGCTGTAGACGCAGTGGTGGGTGAAGAACCTCTGTTTGGTTTTTCTGCTTATGTGTTAAAAATCTACGCATCTATCTGGTACTAATTATGCGCTATTCAATCAAAAACACTTTCAAAGGCGCCGCATGTTTATTTGCGCTCCTTCTGTTGTTCTCTTTACTGATGCCGACGGCAAAACTGTCTGCTACTGAAAACGGACAAAAAGAAAACAAAGAGGTCGATTCAGCTCTCGCTGACGAGATCGAGTCACTGCGACAGGCAATGGTGAATCTCAATAGAGACCTCTTTATTCTGGAAGAAGATTTGTTGTTTCCGTCTTCCACCCAGGTATCTGTGTATCTAGCCATGGATGTCGGTGAATACTTCGCCTTGGATGCCGTTGAATTGCGTATCAATGGAGATATGGCAACAAACTATCTATACACGGAAAGACAAGTCGATGCGTTATATCGAGGTGGCGTGCAGCGTTTGTATACCGGCAATATTCCACAAGGTGAGCATGAGATAACAGCTTACTTTGTCGGAATTGGGCCAGAGCAAAGAGAGTATAAACGCGCAGTTAGTCTTACATTTGAAAAGACCGATGAGCCCGTTGCTATAGAACTTGCGGTGGTTGACTCAACTGCAAAGCAACAACCCGTATTTTTTGCCAAGACATTGTAAATATAGGGTAATAGCGATGAATAGCATCTCGAGAAACCTGTGGTAATTAGAACGTTACGTCATATTGCAGCGATTTGCAGTCTGCTGGCTTTCCTTCCAACTGCATTAAACGTTGCAATAGCAAAAGAGACTATTCAGTCAACGCCCAGCGTTATCACCGGTGTTGTTACAAGTGACGCTCGACAGCACACGGATTATTACCACATTCTTTATCTGTACCTCCAAAACGATCATATCAATACATTGGGCTACATAGATAAAGGATTTTCGCGTCATGGGTTTACTGCGCTCTCTGAGCAAGACTTTGACCGTGTAGCACTTATTCAAGGCGCCTCAAAATTGCACTTAGGTCTATACGAAAAAGCGCAGCGCATATTTTTGAGTTTATTAAACACTTCATCATCAGACTACGTGATAGCACAGACGTGGTATTGGCTGGCTAAATCAGGTTTTGAAAATAAACAGCAATTTAGAAGTGAACAGGCTTATGCAGCAATCGAATCTCAAGACTTAGTAGAGCATCTTTCATTCGAACAGTGGCAGGAACTCACCTATCTCGCAGCCCATGCTAGGATGGTCAATGCCGCAGAATGGCAGCCGCTTTTTGAGCAACTTCACGAAAGCACTATCTTTCCTGCTTACCTGCAGGCCAATTATGCTGTCGAACTTTTTAATAAAGGCAAATTTGAAGAAGCGGAATCTTACTTTGTTAGCGCCAAACAGTCTTTGATAACGCATAGAGATGCACAAACAAGCGTTTACCGAACAGTAAAACAATTCACAAGTGATGTTGTGTTTAATCTCTCACCAAGAAATTGGTTTTCAATAGACCCGAATCGGCGCGCACAAAAAGCGCAGGAAGACAAAGCAAGAGCAGCATTAGAAAGTGAACAAAATGCGTTGTTCGATCAAATAAACTTGTTTTTAAGTTACACACTGTTGCAGAAGAAAGATGACATCAATGCGCAAGCAGTGATAAAGCAAGTATCGAGTAAAGATATTCAGGCAAACGATGCTTTGCTAATGCTCGGATGGGCGTATGCGCAGGAGAGTATGTATGAGGATGCAATAAGTGCATGGTCTCACCTATCCGAAACCGGATTGGGGCATTTCCAACTACAAGCAAGATATGGACTTTCTTACGCGTTTCAACAACAAGGCGAATTTGAAAAAGCGTATTTCTCGCTTGATAGTATTGTTGGGCAAATTGAGTCCAGAATAGACGATCTGAAAGCGTTTTCAGCTGCCATTAACAACGAGAGTTTCTTGGACAATTATCAAGAGGAATGGCCGTTACAGTTTCAAGGTATTAAGCGTGTTTTCTTAACGGGTAGCTCGGGGAAAACTACCCTTGACACTCGCTATTACTTATCGATTCGAGAACAGTCTACAGAGATTCTGGCCACGTTAAGAGAAAGAGAAAAGCAAGTGGTTGTGCTCGAATCAATGCTTGAGCAAAGAAAGTCAAGGTTTGCAAATAGAGGTCAGGCATTAGAACTTGATTCAAAAGTTGAGAAACTTAAAGCAGCCAAACAACAAATTGAACGACTCAGCGAAACTATCAACAGTGAGGGCAATCAGGACAAACAATCGTTGATGTTGAGCATGCTCTCCAAACAAGATGCTGCTGACTGGGCTCGACTACAACGGGCGTTTCAACGCCACCAAAGGCTAATAAAAGATCCTCCTCGAGGACGGCCATTGAAAGCAAGTTATGCACAGCGTCTTAATCGCATACAAGGCATTATACAATGGCAGATGGAAGACGCCTTGATAACACAAAGCTGGCGTCATAAGCGCTTGCTCGAACGAGCAGAACAAAGCTATGAAACAGCGCAACAACGATTAGCAGCTGTCAATATCGCCCAAGCGCGTTCTCCTGAGCTTGAGCGCGACGAAATTCGCATCGAAATGCTCAAACAAGCTATTACTGAACATACCGAAAAAGCACAACAGTTGTTAGAGCAATCTGATGGGCTGCTCGTCACTTTTCTAAATAACATAATCGACGCGCAACAAGCTGAACTGGAAAAACAGTGGATTGATGCCAGATTGGCCAGAATCAGGTTGCAGGACATGCAGCCACAAAAAGAGGGCGAGTCAGAATCACAAGAGGTTTCGCTCAATACATCAGCGACAGATGTCGACCTAGACGAGCAGACAGGAGGCGGTACGTGAGTGCACGTAAGGCAATTGCTGCTATTTGGATCGCTGCACTTTTAACGGGTTGCGCGGTGTCTATTCCAGATTTTTCGTTTTCTGACGACCAAGAAGACATTGAAAATGGCCTCACTAAAGAACAGCGAGAAAGGAGAGATCGTCTGGTCGCAGGTAAGAGTACCCGTCCTTCTCTATCTAGTTTGGATTTAGAACCGCAGCGTGAAGATTTGCCGGTGGCAGACAGCGGTGTTTCGCCTCCTAGCAATGACATTCCTGAGCTAACATTGCAACAAAAACGCGATGAATACGAAGCGTTATTGCCGTTGATAGATGATCCTACGTTAAAGGAACAAATCGCTTTTCGACTGGCTGATATCAAAATACTACTGGCTGAACAATCACTAGAAAGCGCATCCGATGACCAATTTGCGAGTTTATATAAAGCGATTCAAAGCTATCGAAACGTCATATCCACTGCAGCAATTATCTATCCTGACGGCGAGGCAGAACTGAGTGACACGCAATTAACTCATAATGCAAAGATTATGGAAGCGATGTATCAGCTTTCACGAGCACTTGATTTATCAGGCCAGCGAGAAGAGAGTGTTGATGTAGCCAATCAGTTTTTGACGTCATTCAATTTAGATCAATTCCCGGTATCTGAAAAACACATCGAACTGTGGTTTAGGATTGGCGAGCATCATTTTAGTCAAGGCAGTTTTCCCAATGCTATCCAATACTATCAAGAGGTTTTGAGTCGCGGAAAAGCATATTCGTCCAGTGATTTTTATGGCATCTCAGCGTATATGCTTGGGTGGAGCTATTTTAAGCTTGATGATTATGATAATGCGCTTAGTGGCTTTGATAAAATGTTGGCGCATGTCACACAGCCTTTGGAAGAAGTAGAAAGTAAACAAGTAGATGCATTGGAGTTGAGTCGAGGTAATTTGAGACTTGTCAAAGATGTATTGCGCATAATGGCGCTAACGTTCTCCTATCGCGGTGACGAAATTGCTATCTCTAAATTCTATAACGCACCGGTTAGCGAAAATCCAGGTAACCAAAGTAGACTCAAGGCAGGCGCGTTGAGTTATTTGCATTTGATTTATGAAGAATTAGCGCAGCAACACCTAGATGACAGTCGATATCAAGACAGCGCTGATGTGCTTCTTTCGTTTGCCCAAGCGTACCCGCTGCACGAACGTTCGGTCGAGTTTTTCATACGCCACATTGATGCTTATATATTAGGCGGATTTCCGGATAGAGTATTGGCAGGAAAGCAGGCGTTTGTTGCGCAATATAGTTTACAGAATGACATCGTGGATAGCTTTTATACTGCTATAGGAAGAAAAGTAAGTGTTTACTTGCAAAAGTATCTTCCAGAGCTTGCACAGACAGAGCATAGCATTGCGCAATCGATAGAAACCATCATCTCAATTAGATTGAATGAGAGTTCAGACGTAGGTTTTACATCAGCGTTTAATCAATCAAGCTTAACGCAAGAGCAGCTTATGCAATTTCGCGATATTGATATCGATAAACTCAATACGTTGAAAAATGAAGCCTATGAAAACGCAATTGAATACTACACAGACTTTATCAACAGTTTTTCGTTTGACATTGCCCTCGCTGAGCAAGTGGCGGAACTTCAGTTTTACAAGGCGGAAGCCCTTTACGGTTCAGGTCAATATCAACGTGCTGTAGATGCGTTTGAAACCTATGCTTACGACAACCAAATCAATCCGCGATCAGTTGAAGCAGCATATGCAGCAATACTCGCATGGCAAAAGAGACTGCAGTCATCTCCCAACGTCAGTGATGAACTTACACTGGCATATCAACAAAGCCAAAAGAAATTCCTAGATATATTCCCAAATGACACTCGCTCCCCTGCAATTGCCATTACCCTCATGCAAGCGTTATTTAAACAACAGGACTACGTTGCAGCAATGAGATGGTCATCATGGATTTTAGAGGATGCTAGAGACATTCATCAATTTACCTACGAACAAACGGAATCTGCACTTCTAGTAAGTGCGCATGGAAACTTTGCGCTTAGTAACTATGTCCAGGCTGAACAAGCATATGATGTGCTACTTTCAACCTTACCTGATGGTGACTCCCGTCGAGCAGAGTTGAACGAGTCGCTGGCGACATCGATTTATAAACAGGCTGAAACAGCGCTATCTGAGCAAAATCTCAATCAAGAAGTGCTAGCACAAATCGACCTTACAAATGCCAGTTTAGACAAGTTGCAGCAGGAAGCGCTCACGCAAGCAATCGATCATTTCTCAAGACTGATAACAAAAACACCTGATGCAAGTTCTCGGGTGATCGCGGAATATGATATTGCGACGTATCACGCCTTATTGGGTGATTGGCAAAAGGCCATTGCGGGTTGGCTAACATTTGAAAAACGATATCCACAACATGAACTTGCTGCGAACATTAGGCCGCAATTATTGTTTGCATATCAACAGACAGAAGATTGGTTATCCAGCGCGCAACTACTTCTCGACAAATACGAACTATCACCTGATTCAAAGCAAGGTAGAGTGGCGTTATACACTGCCGCAGAGTACTTTGATAAAGCTAACGATAGGCCTCGCGCGTTGGATACGTATAGAAGCTACGCACACGCGTTTGAGCAACCGCTTGCTCAAGCCAATGAAGCACGTTATCGCCTAAGTCAGTTTTACCTCGAATCAGACGAATCAAGTAAGCGTCGCTTTTGGTTGAATAAAATGATGCAGGCACAGCTAGCGTTGTCGCCAAAAGACCCATCAAGTGCAGGTACACCTCGCTCAAGATACCTTGCGGCAATGTCAGCAATGGTGTTTGCCAAGGATGCTGATTATGTGTATAGCCGTGTTAGGCTCACTGCACCTATTGATAAGAGTTTGCGCAAAAAGCAGCAAGCACTTGAGAATGCCATCAAAGCCTATGACCGTGTCATGTCTTTTGCTGTTGCAGAATACACAACTGCGGCTAATTACAGTCTTGCTAATCTCTATGCCGGGCTTGCCAATGACTTGATGGATTCTGAACGGCCATCGGGATTAAACGAATTAGAATTGGCACAATACGACATGCTTCTCGAAGAGCAGGCTTATCCATTTGAGGAGACAGCCATCCAAATACATGAGCAAAACATCTCCCGTGTTCAACAGGGATTGTATGACGAATACATCAAGCAAAGTTTTGATGCGCTAAGCCGATTTATGCCAGCAAGATACAACAAGCCTGAAATCAATCCAGAGGTGACCAAGTATGATTTATAAAACCGGTTTACTTACTGTTGCGTCGCTTGTCTTTTTGTCGGGGTGTCTTTCCCTTTCAACATCGCAAAGACCGTCTCAAGAGCCCGTGGAAAAGCTAGTGCAAAACGACCCAGCCGTCGACCAAAGTGTCGAGTCACCGCAAAGCACAGAACAATTATCCTTGGTTGAACAATTGTCAGTTAAGCCAAATCTTTACCAAATGCATAAACGAGAGCTTAGCGCACTGCAACGAGACTATATGGTCAAGGCGATAGAATCGCTCGAAGCTAATAATATCGCGCAGGGTCTCGCCAGTGTATCGGCAGCCGAATCTAATGGTTTGCTAACCAGCACGGCATACGTTGTAAAAGCCGATTTGATGGAGGCAAATGGCGATGAGCAAGCTGCTAAAAACGCATTAGAACAAGCGCTCGAAGTGAATCAATATAACGTCAAAGCCGCCAATAGGCTAGCGACGTTACTTCGAGAGAATGGCGAGTTTGATAGAGCATTCGCACTTTATTCAAATGCCATAAAAGCAGTGCCGACCTATGCCCCTAGTTACCGAAATAGAGGGGTATTGAATGATTTGTATTTGTTGGATAAAGCATCAGCCTTGGAAGACTACGAAACGTACGCATCACTGCTTGAGTATCGAAATCTAGTACAACAAAGCAAGGAAATTGAAAGATCAATTAAACAAGTCAACCGTTGGATTGTTGATGTCGACCGTCAACTACAAAGCATTGCGAGTAATACACATGCTAACTAAAAGAAAGATTCGCTTTTTTCAACTTGCGCTAATAGCGCTACTTAATACGCCTTTTGTATTGTTTGCTCAAGACGAACAACCAGCTGACGTATCGGAGGCGTCAAAGCAAATCGAAAAGAAAACCCTCAAAGATAACAGTCCTATTATAAGGTTGGAAGACACAATTCGCGGCAATAAAGAACAGCCACAAGTCCTCACAATTGTGCCTTGGCAACTTCCTTTTCACAAAGACATTGATGAACCAACACAGTGGCAACCACTAAAAGATACTTTACCTCCCATTGACCGCAGAACGATACTAAGGAGCCTTGAAATCGCTAGATTGAAGCGTTCATCAGCGTCCGACTTTGATGAATAGATCTTGACAGCCCTCTTCATTCTGCACTGAAAGAGTTCTTAAATGAGGAACTTCAGGCGGTTTTCAAATCTTTACGTATTAAATTCAATGTATATCTGCCGATATCCTTTTTTAGAAGTCAGTAGGTATAACAAGACCGTTCAATTGTGTATTCGAACTTTTGTCAATTGTTTGCGTGAAAGCTACGCCAGCACATTTAGTTATGTAGGTCGATTTAAATCACCGTTGAATACAAAACATTCAACAAAATATTTTTCAAGACTACAGCAATGCGATGCCGTATTGATTTCTCAAAACACATTGAAACATTATAAAGAGATGCTGCTGCGATGAAAAATTTGATTGAGATATCTGAAGGACACTATGCAAAGTTAGCGAAAGCGGTTGACACAGCCGATGACAAAGACAGTACTGTTGAAAAGTTAGTCATCGACGCTATCAATCATGTCTTGAGCGAAAATGATATACAAACTATCGATTCAATGTCATCTAGCAAAGAAGAACAAACCTATGAGTTTAATGGCCAATTATTCGTAGCGAAAGATCTCGTGCTTAACGTTGTGACAGAATACGTGAGTCAACAAGAAGGTGACATTAACCTGTATGAGTTGTCACAGGCTTTCCCAAATGAGATCCAGGGTGACATTGGCATAGCCAATAAATTTTACGATGTTGTTTCCAGATACGACGGACAGGATGATAAAAAACACTTCATCTCCGAATCTGAAATGCTTGATTTACAAGAAGGAAAAATAGCAATCTCAACGGAATGGGATAACCGAAATATATATGGCTTCGTCTCTAGAGCGAGGCAACTGGGTTTCGTCATTAATGGGGAAGGCGCCACAGATTCAGAGCAAGCTTTCAGTGAAAATAAAACCGACGAAGAAGCACCCGAAAACAAAAATGCTAATTTTTCTAAACAATATAGCGATTTGTTTTTCTTAGCGTATTCACCTTATTTTTGGTTGAATGCGCTAAAGGTAAATAAAAGTTTGTTTAGCAATCCATTTTTCCCTAAGCGCTAAGGTCTGTAGTCACAAATACATTAATGTATATCGATCCGATAAATTACAACAAAAATTGTTATTTTCTTCCTAATAACGTCATTCGATTGGCCGATATCATTTTATAAGGTGGTGACTTTGTCCTAATTAGTAGGCCGTGGATGTTTGATGTTCATCATCATTGAATGCTCGCAGAATCGGCTTTGTACTATCGAAATACAATAAATACGGTCGTTCTGTGCAAAGTAGGGGAAGAGTTTATGCCTCCCAATTTGCCGTAAGTAAAAACACTCGACATAAGGAACAAACACTATGAATAGAACAATCGAAATATCAGCACAGCAATATAAAATGCTGGAAAGCTATGCTTCTTGTATCGATAAGTCGCCATCCGCGGCGGTTGAAACGATACTAACATCAGTCATCGATAAACTGTTAACTGCCTCTGAATCATCTTCAGAAAATACGGCGGAAGAAGCAGATATAAAATCGAACGCAACTTTACACACTCTCAACGGAGAAGCGCTGTCGCC
>DDLV01000076.1 GCA_002340325.1 Glaciecola sp. UBA2563
ATTTTGGTTGACCACGTCAAGCTTCAGTTGTCTTTCATAGTGCGCGTAAAGAAATAGCGGGGATGTGAATGAGTGATTTGATTACTTTATATTTCGTAGGAAGTATGGGTATGAATTTTATCGCTGCCATTGTATTAATAGCGGCAGCCTTTGGCGGGCAAAAGCCATACTACAGCACGCTCGGCATTTTTTGTATGCTCGCTGCGCTTTATCAATACAGCGCATTTAAGTATCACACCAGTGAGTCCGTCGCTACTTCATTGTTTTGGACGAGTTTTCAAATCGACGTCTCTTTACTCATCGCGCCTCTGTATGTTCTTATTTTCGCTCAATGGTGCAAATTCAAATATGCACGCTCCGCCTTTGCTGCCCTGTTCTGCATTTCACTCATATTTATTACAGCTAATTTTGCACTCCCCTATGGCATAAGGTTTTCAGAACTCCCAGAACTGACCATGTATTATTCACTTAGCAATAATCAGATTTCCCGCCTTTCCGGCGAGAATACATCTTGGTTAAGCGGTTTTTATATCATTGGCCTGACTATTCTTATTTCTCTTTTGGTATTTAATTACAAGCTTTTAAAGCAACGAGACTATCTTACGGCTGGAATTTTATCAGCAACCATAGTGATGCAAATTGTCACCACTGTTTGGGCGATTCTTATCGACCAAAGCAAGCTAAACTCTGTTTATTTAGGTGGTTTGCCTCTCACGCTATTGAGTGTCCTTGCATGTGTTACCGTATCAATATCGCTAATGAGACAGACAAAGTCGCTAAAGCAAGAGCAGACTCGGACAATTTCGCTAAAAAAAATTCTTACTAATATTGCTAGAGGAACTGAATCAAAAGATAGCGTTCAATTTTACACTGATATGACAAAGGAGCTCGGCAATGTAAGCGGTGCATCTTTTATCTATCTTGGCATATTAAAAAAAGACAATAAGGGTGAATACATTGAAACACGAGCGGCGTTTAAAAATGGAAATAAAATAAAGAACTTCTCTTACTATTTGGTTGATGTTCCTGAATCGCTATGGCTAACCACCAAAATCAAAGTGATTGAGAGTGACGTGGTGGAGATATACCCAAGCGTCCCCATGTTCAAAAACCACAATTGTAAAGGGTACATTGGCGCACCGGTTCTTATAACATCTGAAAAACCGCAGGGCGTACTTGTCATGCTATTTGAAAAAGAGATACAGCCAGATGAAAGCCTATTAAACGTCATTAAAGTATTTGCCAGTCGAGCTGCGTCCGAGATTATCAGAAATAACCTTGAAGAAGGTTTAAAAAGCCAGGCCTTTGTGGACTATAAAACGCAGCTTCCAAATCTAGCCAGCCTTCAAAAGCTGATCACAAATAATGTGGAGATTGATAGTCCTAATTCATACTCTTTATATATCATAGATATAGATGGATTCGGGGAAATAAACCACCAATATGGCTTCGACGTCGCTGAGCACATTTTAATTGAAATCGCCGAACGACTGCGCAGTATTCAAGGAGAATCTGTATTCATCTCCAGAGTGGGTGGTGATGAGTTTGCGATCTTGTTCAAAAATACCATGGCATCTGATTTTGAAGTGCAACAACACTGGCAAAAAATTAAAGCCCTTTTCGATACAACATTCTATTCTGATCTTGGGAGTTTACAGGTTCAGATCTCAGGTGCCTGTGTTTCATTTCCCATTCCAGAACGGCCAAGTATCGATGTTTTCAGGTGTGCAGAACATGCATTATCTATTGCCAAAAGCCGTAAAGAAAATCAGTTTGAAGTGTTCTCAAATGACACCTTCGAGCGCATTGAGCGAAATCGACTTTTGAAAATTGAGCTGGAGCGAGCACTAGAAAAGCAAGACGAGCTATTTTTGGTTTATCAACCAAAAGTCGATAATGCGGGAAGGATTAACGGTGTAGAAACACTAACGCGTTGGGTTTCTCCCACATTAGGGTTTGTCTCACCAAATGAGTTTATTCCCATAGCGGAGTCCTCAGGACTTATACGAAAACTCGGCAAATGGTGTTTAGAATCTGCATGCAGACAACTTGCCGAATGGGAAACCAACGGTTTTGAGTTCAAAGGTAGGCTATCGGTAAATGTAAGTGCAGAACAAATCGTAGGCGGAACGTTTGATAAGGAAGTCACTAGTATCGTCGACAGTTTTGGCATACAGCCGAGTAAAATCGACCTTGAGTTGACTGAAACTAGCTTATTAGAAGATCTGCAAGAGAGCATAAACGTGTTGGGTGCGCTGCGAACAAAAGGATTTAGTGTTTCTATTGATGATTTCGGGACGGGTTACTCTTCATTGTCGTATCTGAAGAAACTGCCTATCGACTGCATAAAAATTGATCGTTCATTTGTGAGTGATATTCACCACAATTCGGGCTCAACGCTTGTCGTTTCCATCATTACAATAGCCAATCAAATGAAGTTAGGTTTGGTTGCAGAGGGTGTAGAAGAAAAAGAGCAATTAGAAACACTCTATTCACTCGGTTGCAGATTATTTCAGGGTTTTTACTTTTCAAAACCACTAAGGGCCAATGATCTATTAGCAAAATATGGCGAAACGCAAAGGGATTTCGCCAAGTGAACGATTAGTTTGATATGTGATGGCTCAAGCGTTTTTATCACCACAAATTTATTTCAAATCAAACAAATATCTCAATAAGAACACCGCTGCCATGATGTAGGTAATTAACGAGACCTTTTTATACTCGCCGGTCCCTAGCTTAATACCCACATAGGTAATGAATCCTAGCGCGATACCTTCACTAATACTAAACGTCAATGGCATAGCCATAAGCGCGATAGTAGCTGTTGCGACACTCGCGATATCATCAAATTCAAGGTGGCGAATGGAGTCCATCATAAATATTCCGACCATTACCAATGCCGGAGTGGTTGCCATAAGAGGAATTACTAGCATCACGGGCGTTAAGAAAAGCGCCAGCAGAAAACACATTGCAACAACTAATGCTGTTAACCCAGTGCGGCCACCCGCCGTTGCGCCAGCAGCTGACTCGACATAACTGGTCACCGGCGAGGTACCAAGACCAGCGCCAACAACACTGGCTGCAGCATCAGCGGTCATAGCCTTGCCAATCTTCGGTAAATTGCCTTGTGCATCCGTAAGTTTTGCGCGCTTTGACACGCCGATTAATGTGCCAATAGTGTCAAACATGTTGACAAACATGAGCGCAAAGATAAGGTCCCACGTCGTCGCGAAATTCACGATAGGATACATTAAATCCATTGCAAAAAAGGTATCACTTATCGGTGCTGGCATACCCACAATACCGTCTGGCGTCGCCGTTAGATAACCGGTCTCTGTGGGAATAAAAAACCCGATTAACGTAATAACAATAATGGAAATCAAAATGGCACCGGTGATGTTCTTAACCACCATTACCGCGGTAAATATTATACCAACAAATGCCAGCAACACTGCTGGTTCTGAAAGGTCCCCTAGTTCCACAAATGTTGCTGGATTGTCTACGATTAAGCCTGCATTCTTCAGTCCAATAAAGGCAATAAAAAGGCCGATACCGCACTGCACGCCAATTTTGAGGGCAGCAGGTATTGATTCTGCTATTTTTTTTCGAATGCCTGAAATTGTTAGTAGAAAGAACAGAATCCCATTGTAAAAAACAATACCTAGCGCTGCTTCCCAAGGAACCTCTCGCGCAAGACAAATGGTAAAGGCAAAGAAAGCATTCAATCCCATGCCAGGCGCCAACGCAATCGGATAGTTTGTTAGCCACATCATAAGTAATGTGCCGATACAAGCAGATAATGCGGTCACCGTGATCAGTCCGGCGACTGGCATACCACTAAGCCCTAAAATACTTGGATTGACGATGAGAATGTATGACATCGCTGCAAACGTTGTTAAGCCTGCGATAACTTCTGTTTTTATTGTTGTTCCATGCTTCTCAAGTTGGAAGTACTTGTTTAAAAGTTGCGTCAACGTATGGTTTCCTTGTTCTGCAAAGATGCAAAGACTCTTCTTATTATTAATCAGTAGTCTTGCAAATTTTTTACCATCTGGTCAATAACTTGCAGTTGTAAATAGATGAGCAGGTTTTAAGTAGCGACAAGGTGATAACGAGAAAACGTAAACTATTGATAAGTCTTGAGTAATGTGTTCGCAGAATTTGCATTTTACCAATTGCATTCAAGTTCATTAGTACACAGTAGGTAAAAAACTGTTGGATGTCGGTGTTTGTTATGCACCAAAATAATGCAAACACGATAATCACCATTACTGGCATTATGTTTTTGATATCCTCAGTTAGGCTAATGCAGTTCGCTAAAGCGAGGCGTCTGGCGTAGGCATGTTTGCATGTAAAAGCGTGCGAGCGCACGGATGCGCGAGCCCTATCGAACAGGGAAGTTGCAGAGCGACTTTTACATGTAAATGTGACCGCAGCCAGCTGTGTCGCTTAAGCAAACAGCATTCTATTGAGATCGAAAGAGCACAATTTTTATATTGAAGTCCCTTGATGTAAAATCCATTTGTTGTTTTTTGGCATAATAAAATAAAACGATGATAACAACGACTCAGTTCCCTTTAATTGTTATTCAGTTTCAACGAGCGCGATTTACAGTTGATAGTAGGTATTGTGATTTGAAAGCCTCGAATTCACCTGCTGCACAGCGCGGACTAAATTCATGGAGAGCTCATGGATTGGGTTTATTGTGACTTTCAAATCACAATACCTACTATCAAATGAGCGATGCTGATGTCATCAACGATTCCAATGTATGAAGGAGTGTGGCGACGTGGAAAAATCAATATTTGAAAGGTTAATCAAAGAGGTACCCAAGACTGAACTTCATCTTCACATTGAAGGCAGTCTTGAGCCAGACTTGATGTGGAAATTGGCTGAAAAAAACCACGTTGCTCTTCCTTATCAAAACATCGATGAAATCAAAAAAGCCTACAACTTTTCAAATCTCCAAGAATTTTTGGATGTCTATTATCAAGGTGCCAGCGTCCTATGCGATGAAGATGATTTTTTTGAGCTGATGTGGCAGTACCTATTAGTATGTAAGCAACAAAACATTGTGCATACTGAAATCATGTTCGATCCTCAGACTCACACGCATAGAGGAGTGGGGTTTGAAGTGTTTATGACAGGCTTTGCAAAAGCTATCAAAAAGGCCAACGAGGAACTCGGTATTAGCGTATTTTTGATAATGTGTTTTCTTAGACACTTAAGCGAACAAGACGCAATGGAAACCCTAAAGCAAGCTGAACCATTTTATAATATGATTACAGCGATTGGCCTAGACAGTTCAGAACTAAATAATCCCCCCGAAAAATTCAAACGCGTCTTTGCTGAGGCAAAGGAGCTAGGGTTTAAATGTGTTGCTCATGCTGGCGAAGAAGGCCCTGCCCAATATGTCTGGCAAGCCATTAGATCCTTGAGCGTTGATCGCATTGACCATGGTGTTAGAAGCATTGAAGACGCAAAGCTCATTGCATATTTGAAGCATCACCAAATACCAATGACCGTCTGTCCACTGAGTAATGTGCGACTATGCGTTTTTGACGACATGAAACAGCACAATATACTCGCATTATTGGAAGAAGGTCTGTTGGTTACCGTCAACGCAGATGATCCCTCTTATTTCGGTGGTTATTTGAATGAAAATTTCACCGCCATGTTTACATCATTACGCTTATCGAAAGCAGAGCTTGTCCAACTAATAAAAAATGGATTTGAAGGTAGTTTTCTTTCCAAAGCGCAAATTCAAAAATGGACACGTCAGATAGACGACATTGCCGCCTCCATCTAGTGTAAAACGCACCGGAATAAATACTACTGCCTAAATCACCGTTTCTTTTTGCATGGTTTCGAACACTTTTTTATCAGTTGCTTCACTGACCTTATGCAGTAAATAAACAATCGATTGATAATCTATTCCAGAGTGCTCACTTAATCCAATTTCACATGTCCTACTGGTTGAGTATCCAGATTTACAGTGACCGACCTGCTTTGAAAGCGTACTTAGCGCTGATGCATTTAACTCGGGTACCGTAAACCCTTTGTCACCTGCAAAACCGCAGCAGGTTATCTGCTCAGGCACGACAACGTTGTCACTGCATGCGCGCATGATATCAAGCGTTTTATCAGCTAGCCCCATTCGTCGTGAAGAACACGTGATATGCAAAGCAACTGGCTCCTGTTGCTTGGTAATAGTAAGTTTATCCATTAGGAACTTGTGGATGAATTCAACCGGTTCATAAAGAGCCAGATTGCTTTCTTGATTATCTAGATGTTCTTTTAAGCGCATGACACAAGGGCTGGTATCACAATAAATAGGTATTTCACCGTTTTGGCTAGCTTCGTTGAGCATTGCCATAGTCTCTTCGGCTTTTTGATCAGATTGCTCAAACATTCCCTTACTCTTGAACGGCATGCCACAACACTGGGTTTGAAGATTCGCGGGATAAATAACCTCAAAACCGGCGCGCTGCAGAAGTTGCTGAGTGACCTGCTGCAAAGACGCTTGATGCTCCGCGCCACGCGCTGGCCCCATAGTGCGGCTTGCGCAACTGGGAAGGTACACAACTTTTAATGTAGTAGCGCTATTGGCGACTGGAAATCTCGCTATGATATCTGAACGATTGACAGGGAGCTTGGAAGCTGCAGTCGGCATTGAAGGGCTCCAGTGTCCTAATGTATTGCCTGATAATTTGCGAGCACCTTTCGCTACCGCGCCCATTGCATTGCTGCCTATTGCGCGATGAGTGATATCTGCTATGCCAAATACAGTGCGCGCGGCTGATGCCAAGCCACCGAAATTATCTGCTGCCCATTGCGCCTTTTTCTCATGATTAACATTACGATCTCGACGAAAGTTTCTAATCAAGTCACCTGTGTTGATTCCAACAGGACAGACGGTGGAACACAAACCGCAACCCGCGCACGTATCAATGCCCATGTATTCATATTGATCAGCAAAATAGTCCGCCTCTTTACCTTGCAATTTAGCTAGCTCGCGACTGGCGATTATACGCTGGCGCGGACTCAGTGTGAGATTGCGCGAGGGACACATACGCTCACAAAAACCACATTCTATGCACTTGTCAACGACGTCACTCACCTCTGCTAGTGGTTTGAGATTACGAATATGTAAATCGGGATCTTCCGTTATCATAACGTCGGGATTCAAGATGCGACTAGGATCAAACAGTCGTTTAATAGATAGCATGATGTCATAGGCTTCATCACCCCACTCCGAGCGAACATAGGGTGCCATGTTCCGCCCTGTGCCATGTTCTGCTTTTAACGAACCGTCATAGCGATTAACTACCATATTGCACACTTCATCCATAAAGGTTCGATATCGCTGGACTTCCTGTTCATTCTGGAAACCTTGGGAAAAAATAAAGTGTAAATTCCCATCTAACGCATGCCCATAAATCACCCCATCGTCATAATGAAATTTTTGCATTAATAACTGCAAGTCAACCAACGCATCGGCAAGAGATTCGATTGGAAATGCGACGTCCTCGATAAGAGCTGTCGTGCCAGAAGGTCGCTGTGCTCCTACCGCAGGGAAAATACCTTTTCGAACCTGCCAGTATGCCGAATACTCTTCTTTTTTGTCGGTAAATTGAACCGGCACTACCAATTCAAGGTCGTTTACCATTGCTTCTAATTCAGCAACTTTTTGCCACAAAGAATCGTTGTTTTCAGCTTCTACCTGAACCAGCAATGCAGTAGACCCTTCTGGTATCTCAGAAAGATAGGCTGGCACTCCATCCATATTCTCAACGGCTTTTAATGCAAAATAGTCAATCATCTCTGCAGCGCTTACTGGCGCTTTATCCAATTTGAACCGCGTGACAGCTACACCAGCATTACGAATATCTTTAAATACTATAAATGCGGATGCTTTAAACGGCTTGATTGGAATGGTTCTATGCGTAATCTCAGAGATAAAACCCAGTGTGCCTTCAGAACCAATCATTAAATGCGCTAACATATCGATGGGATCATCATAATCCAATAAGCTTCTCAGCCCATAACCAGTTGTGTTTTTAATTTGATACTTGCGGGAAATTCGCTCTTTTAATGTGGAATTACGTTTAAGTTGATTAGCTAACTGTTGGATCCCAGTAAGTAAAGGTAACTGTGTTTGACGAAATAATGCGCGACTCACTTCATCGCCAGTATCAAGCACGGTTCCATCCAAGAGCACAATGCGAGCACTCTCCATCATTGTGTATGTATCCAATGAATTCATACCGGCTGCATTATTGATTGCCATGCCCCCAACCGTGGCGGCATCAATGGAAGCAGGCATTAGCGCAAGCATCTTTTGCAAAGGCGCAAGTGCGTTATTGGCTTCACTGCCTAAAACGCCGCATTGCATTTTGATGCGCTCGCCACCATCAAGAACCTCTAATTTTTTCCAATCAGGGGTGAGCGCTAACATGATTGAATCTGTAATGGCTTGACCAGAGAGACTCGTGCCTGAGGCTCTAAAGCAGATAGGCAAATCGAGCTCAAATGCCAAGCCCATTAGCGTAATCATTTCTTTTTCGTCTTTTACCTGTACCAGTATTTTGGGTACTAATCGATAGAAACTCGCATCAGTACCGTATGTTAACGTTCGAAAACTATCGGTTATCAGGCGCTCTTTTGGAATAAATGCCTGTGCGCGTTCATAGAATCGTTGATAAGTTTCGTTGAGCATAGGTGCCTCTGCAGCGGTCTTTTATTGACAGAACACTAGTATAAAAAACTCAGCGTGATAAATTAATAGAAATAAAAGAATTTTATAATTTCTAATTATTTAACAATGAAGCGATTCTATAAGATGAAAAGCTAAGCAGAAATATATGCATGTTGATGATTTATTACTATTTGCACTGGTTGTTCGACTAAAATCCTTTCGTGCAGCAGCAAAGCAGCGAGGTGTTGCCAATTCAGTCGTGAGTAAACATATTTCGCGACTTGAATCAGAACTAGGACTGCAGTTGTTATACCGCAGCACGCGCAAACTGAGCTTGACTGAGGCTGGTGAAAAACTTTTTCGACATTGTCAAACGCTCGAAGATCAATTGAAAGCCACAGAACAAGAGCTTGGCACATATAGGTCTGAGCCTTCAGGGCTTTTGCGCATTAGTGCACCAAGTGTCTCCGGACAACTGTTTCTTCCAACAGTTATTCATCGGTATATGGAGAAGTACGATAATGTTGACGTAGATTTGGTCACGCAAGATAGTTTTGACGATATCATTGAACAAGGGTTTGACTTGGCTATTCGCACTGGGACCCTCGAGGACTCAAGCCTAATTGCAAAGCGACTGGTTACATCTTATTGGGGTGCTTATGCCTCCCCCGCTTACATAGAAAAACATGGATATCCTGATTCTTTAGAAGATCTTTTGCGTCACAAATGCTTAGTGTTTAGCCACCAACAATCCGGAGAATCTGAATGGCCATGTATACGAAAAAATGGCGCAGCAACCGTTGCTGTTAACAGTAGCTTCAGAGTTAACTCATTGATAGCAATATATAATGCTGCTGTTGCCGGCATGGGCATTGCGTTTTTACCCGCTTATCTGATAAAGAGCAGAGACATGATGGATCCGCTTGTCCCGGTATTGGAAAATCAACTTTTCAGAGAAGTAGGCATATATGCAGTCTATCCTCAAAGTCAGTTTCCACCGCTTAAGACACAGCTATTTATAAAATTGCTTTCCGAAATGTATGCCCGTGAAGAAGCAAAATTCTCGTTAAAATGAAACCATTATCAAGATACGTTACTTCTAGTAATGGCAATGTCATGCGCCTGAACTATTATTTGCGAATCATTATGAAATTCCAGACCAAAGCTTTTTACTCATGCAAACTTCACCCTTAATCCGAAAAGTCGCTCTGACGCCAGTATTGGCCATTGCGTTAATATCATTGATTGCCTGTGACAGCCAAACTACGACCGACTCTTCATCACCGTCCAATCAAACTACGTTAGTACCGCCAAGCGCTGACAATGCCTGTGGTACAGAAGCGACTTTCATCAGCGAAATTCAAGGCAATTCAGATGCATCGCCGCTAGTTGATCAAAGTGTGTCCATCGAGGCAAGCATAACTACTGTAGCCCCCAACTTAAATGGCTTGTTCGTGCAAGAAGAGGCTGAAGATATTGATGATGATCCAATGACTTCTGAAGGTTTATTTGTTTTGATCGAGCAAGCATTAACCGACATTGAAATTGGACAGTTAGTTAGGATTACTGGCGTTGTGCAGGAAGTTGAAGGAAGGACGCAAATGATGAGCAATTCGTCCATTACTGTTTGCGGAACTGCCTCTATCGAATCCGCTTTGTTTGAGTTACCCAATAGCGCGATAGGCTTTGAGGCCTATGAAGGTATGGTTGTGCAAACGTCACAATCATGGGTCATTAATAGTACCCACAATATATCCCGTTTCGGTGAGCTGGGAGTTAGCAGCGAACTATTGTTTACACCGACACACCTATTTCGACCTGGTTCTTCAGAAGCTGCCGATCAAGCGATGACAAATCGCCTTAGTAGAATTATTTTGGATGATTTTAACGCCGAAGCACCTGATCGTCTTGACCTCTATGGCGAAATTGATAGCACGTCATCGCTTAGGATCGGTTCACGCATATCATCAGTTCAAGGCATTCTTGATGAAACCTTTAACACATATCGCATCAGACTCACCGAGTCGCCATTGACAGAACCCGCTTTACGTCCAGATTTACCAACGGTGGAAGGCGACATTGTTATTGCTGCGTTTAATGTTCTCAATCTCTTTAATGGCGATGGGCAAAATGGCGAATTTCCCACGGATAGAGGTGCCAAAAATGTCGATGATTTTGCCAGACAACAAACCAAAATTGTTAATGCTATTTTGCAGTTAAGCCCTGACATAATTGGGCTTAATGAAATCGAAAATGACGCGGACCAAGGTGAACTAAGCGCAGTTTTTCAGCTTACCCAAGCGCTTAATAGCGCTATAGACAGCGATGTGTTTGATTATCTGGCTTATGACAGCGCGATCAATGGTGCAAGCATTGCCAATGCCATTATCTATCGAAAAGATAAAATAGAAGCAATTGGTGAAACGAAAGTACTCACCTCTGAAAACTCTGCCTCAGACGGTCAAGGACCACTATTTTTTACCGAAAAAAGCAGACCTGCAATTACACAGGCATTCGCACCTATAGGCACTAATAACGCATTTGTTGTCAGCGTTAACCACCTTAAATCCAAAGGCTCACCATGTGGAGAGGATGATGACAGTGATGAGCAAGGTAATTGCAATTTAACGCGTACTCGCGCTGCTCAGGGATTGGCGCAATGGCTTGATCAAACCTACGCAGGGCTTCCTGTTTTCATTATTGGCGATCTCAACAGCTATGCGCAAGAAGATCCAATACAAGCATTAAGAACATCGGGCTACACTGACGTCATCCGCAACCTACATGGCGCTCAAACATATACCTATAGCTTTCGAGGCCAGCTTGGCGCGTTGGATTACGTTATGGCTAACGAACCAGCAAATGATATGGTTGTGTCAGCCTTTGAATGGCATATCAATGCTGCAGAACCAAGGGTGTTAGATTACAATTCGACACTTCCAAACAGTGACGAGCCTAAACCCGATTCTTGGCTTAGTGAAAATGTATTTCGATCATCTGATCACGATCCAGTAGTAGTGGCGATATCAGTTGAATAATCGAAGTCTTTCAAAAACTCATAAAGAACACCAAGAGCAGCAGATACATCTTCTGCTCTTATCGCTTCTGAAGGATGGTGACTGATACCTTTTTCGCAGCGGACAAACAACATGCCAGCATCACAAATATCCGCCATCGCCATTGCATCATGACCTGCACCAGAAATCAGAGTAAAGGGGCGATCCACATCTGAAATGCTGTAAGTTAAGCTGGCAGCCTGGAGTTGATCTATAATACGTGGTGAGCAACTCACCGCTGATGCCGCATGCGTCTGCTTTATGTCAATACTCAGCGCACGTCGCGCTGCAATTTCCTTAAACTGCATCAACATTGCATCGAGACAGTTATCCCTCAACGTATCGTTGTCACTTCTTATGTCCAAACTAAATTGCGATTTTCCAGGGATAACATTAACGGCATTTGGTAGATTATTGAGTTGACCAACCGTAGCCAACACATTCGCTTCTTTCGCACACTTCTCTGCCGTGAGAATCATTTCACTCGTGCCGACGAGGGCATCTTGTCTGATTGGCATCGGCACGGTGCCGGCATGTCCTGCCATCCCTTCTACCGTAAACTGTAATCGCTTAGCTCCTGCGATTGCGGATACTGTGCCGACCGGCAGGTCCTTTTGCTCGAGCACCGGTCCTTGTTCAATATGGACTTCGACAAATCCCAATAGCGTTTCCCTTGGAATGGTGGCACTTACAACTTTATCAAAATCTAATCCAAATGCATCCATGGCCTGTCGAAGCGTAATTCCCTGCTCATCCTTTAAATCCGCCCACTCTGTTTGCCATTTACAAGAAAGCGCTCTACTGCCCAACAGCGTGCTGCCGAAGCGCGTACCTTCCTCATCACAAAACCCTACAATGTCGATATGGAAAGGCAACTCACAATCAAGTTCATTGAGTAAATTCATAAGCGCAATAGGGGCGATAACGCCCAACATACCGTCGTATTTTCCACCATTTACCACCGTGTCCAGATGGCTTCCAAAGACTAGGCTCTTCGCGCCCTCTTCTTTGCTCTCGCGTCTGCCCCAAATATTGCCAACGCTGTCCTGCCACGTTTCCATCTTGGCTCTTTGCATCCAATACGCCACCAAAGAGTTCGCCGCACGGTGCTCTTTGGTTAAGTAACGGCGGTCAAGGTATTCATCTGATTGGCTAATTTCACCTAGCTCATCACAGGCATCCATTACCCATGAAGCGTACTCATCTAATAATGCTTCAAGTTCTTTTACTGTTTGGTGTCTGTTAATCGCCATAATCAAAAATACTGTAACCCTTTTATCTGTAACCCTTAAGAAACTGCTTTTATGGATGGCGCTTTTTCTTTCGCCGCAGTGAGTTCGCTTGTCTCGTTCGCTTTTGCATACACGTCATAAGCAGCATCAACAGCTTCACCGAGTGGCAACTTATGCCCTGCTCTGCGCAGCACAGTTTCAAGCGATTGCAGTGTTTGATATACCGCATCTGGACGCGCGTTATACCCCATTGTGCCTATTCGCCATATTTTTCCATGCAAAGGACCGAAACTTGTCCCTATCTCGATATTGAAGTCGTGCAACATACTATGGCGAATCGCTTCTCCATCGATTCCTTCTGGAATGTACACCCCGACCACGTTTGTCATCTTATTGGAAATATCACCAAAGACCCGCAAATTGAGATGTTGCGCGCCTTCTAGCATTGCTCGACCCGCAATTTGATGGCGATGAATGCTTTGCTCAATACCTTCTTCTAATAACTGCAATGCGCACTCGCGTGCGCAATACAACATCGAAGCGGCCTCTGTGTGATGGTTTAAACGCTCCTCTCCCCAATAGTCAATAATCATTGGGAGATCGAAGTAATTTGACCGTATCCGTGAAGCATTGCCGTCTCTATGATTGTCATTGCGAATCCCTGCTTCGACGTGCCGTCGCTTATTGACTATATCCAAATATCTGTCCGACATCGTGACAGGTGCGCTTCCCGAAGGACCTCCTAAACATTTTTGTAATCCCACAGACACAGCATCAAGCTGCCAAACGTCTGTTTCAAACGGATTTCCACCAATGGATGCAGTTGCATCAGAGTAGAAAATTGCATCGTACTGTCGACAAATTGCTCCAATGTGCTCTAAAGGTTGTAGCATTGTTGTAGAGGTATCACCTTGCACAACTGCAACAACTTTGGGTCGAAACTGTTTGACTGCGTCTTCTATCTGTTGCGGTTCGAAAACCTCACCCCATGGCACTTCGATGGTTTTTACATCAGCACCTGCGCGTTCTGAAATCTCTGCCAATAGGTGGCCAAAACGACCAAAGATAGGAACCAACACTCTGTCCCCAGGCTCAATAACAGAAACTAGAATGGCTTCGATACCCGCTCTTGATGTGCCATCTATCAGCAGTGTTTGTTGGTTTTGTGTCTTAAATACCTGTCGATAAAGCGCCATCGTTTCATTCATATAACCTGTCATTACAGGATCATACTGCCCTACCAATTGTGTCGACATCGCGCTTAATACACGTGGATAACAGTTGATGGGGCCGGGGCCCATTAATAGTCGTGGTGGAGGTGTAAGTCTAGACACTGGTGTCTCCAATATAATTGCATTTTTTATAAAATAAGTTGCGCAAGCATGCGAAGCGCAGTCAACAGTAGTACCACTGCAAACACTTTTTTGAGCATTGCAGCGTCAAGTTTTGCGGCTATATTCGCGCCTACAGGTGCAAACATTACCGTCAGTGGCACGATACAAATAAACCCAATCAAGTTTACTAGCCCAAATGTGCCAATAGGTGCATCATCAGGTGTCGAGCCAATAGAAAGTAATGTCAGTGCGGCAGGCAATGAAATTATCAAACCCACTGCTGCTGCAGTACCCACTGCTTTATGTGCTGGGTAATTACAAAATGTCAGCATAGGTACGGTAAGCGTGCCACCACCAATACCTACCATAGAGCTAAATAACCCGACGCTGGTACCCATACCCGCCTGGCCCGGCTTTTGTGGTAGGCTATTAAAAATAGCCTGTTTTCTGCCAACCAGCATATTCAGAGCAGAGAGCATTGCAATGATGCCAAACAGTGCGGTTAGCAACTCACCGTTCACTTGCGTGACGGCATAACTCCCTACCAAAACACCGCATAAGATAAATGGCCCCCATAACTTCAACAATGAGAAATCTACATTGCCTTTTTTGTGATGCGCTCTCATTGAGCTAATCGACGTAGGCACTATTGTTGCCAGTGAGGTTGCCGTTGCTATCACCATTGCCGAGTCTGCCGACACACCAAATCCCTGAAATAAAAAGTATAAAATTGGGACAATAACAATACCGCCTCCAACGCCTAGTAATCCCGCAAGCAATCCAGCCACCATGCCTGTAGCAATGAGTGCGATAAGTGTTGGCAGGTTATTAATCAATAAATCCATATTTGTCCGTTACTTCTTCGTTCGTTTTCGTCATTTAATTGGTAATGTTCTGTTCAAGTGTTGCTAAGTTTCTAATTCGTTGAGTTACAGTTGATTGTAAACATTGTGATTTGAAAGCTTCGAATTCATGGATGAATTCGCAGAGCGCCCAGGGATTGGGTTTACAGCGACTTTCAAATCACAATGTTTACAATCAAATGAGCGATGCTTATTTGTATCAGCAACACTTAAACAGAATACAGCCATTAAATTTGTCATTAATTCTTATTTTCACCTTGCACATAGGCTTTACCATCACTTCTAGGATCCGTCGCCGCGTCTACTTTGCCATCAGGGTGTAATGAAATTGCGCCAGCATGTCCCATCATTTCACTTGCAGGCGGAACAACCTCAATTTCATGCCCCTTAGTGACTAACGCATCCGACAAATGCTCTGCAATATCACTCTCGACTTTCAGATTATTAGTATTT
Organism: Glaciecola sp. UBA2563; assembly: GCA_002340325.1. Lineage (GTDB taxonomy): Bacteria > Pseudomonadota > Gammaproteobacteria > Enterobacterales > Alteromonadaceae > Glaciecola. The sequence continues at coordinate 15,637 of DDLV01000076.1, forward strand.
TCACCCCATGTTCTTCCCAGTAGCCATCGTCCTTTTGCAATGGACTCTTTTAAAGGCAAGCCTTGATAGACATGGCGACTAAATAGGGTGCCCTGAGTTTGGGGCTGCCCTTCCCCTCCCATGGTGCCATAGGAAATACGTCGGCCATCGTTCAATTCTGCAAATGCGGGATTCAACGTATGAAACGGCTGTAGTCCCGGTTTAAGCTGCTGAAGAGAGTCTTTTTCCAGTGTAAATGACGTACCTCGATTGTTCCAAACAATACCCGTAGATGGACTTACCACGCCGCTGCCAAATTCCCAGTAAAGGCTTTGAATATAGCTAACCATACGTCCTTCATTATCACAGGCTCCCATCCAAACAGTGTCGCCTGTGGACGCTGGGTAAGGCCATGGTAGCGCGCTGTCCATTGAAATGTTTGCCGCCATTTCATCTAGTGCATCTGATTGTAAAAAGTCGTCCAAATTAACTGAAAGACGCGATTCATCTGTTAAGTATTGATTGCGTTTTATAAATGCTTGCTTGGTGCATTCCACAATTAAATGAGCATGGCTGATATCATCACTAACGTGTTGATGTAATTTGTCATAAAGTCCCAAGATGATAAGTGACGCGATACCTTGGGTTGGTGCTGGCAAGTTGTAAAGAGTTCCTTTACTGGTTTGCATACGCAATGGCTCTGCAATGCTGGCTTTATAATCATGAAAATCTTGCAGTTGAATCGGTGAGCCAACTTCAGCCAAATCTGCCGCGAGTTGCCTAGCAATTTCGCCTTGATAAAAATCTTCTAAGCCATTTTCGACTAGTTTTTTCAATGTGTTCGCAATAAGCGGTAACTTGACAATTTTTCCTTTCTTCAGGATCTTGCCTTTGATCAGAAACTGTTGAAACGCGTCATATTTCGACATTTCATCAAACGTTTTGACACTTGCGTCATGTAGACTCTGGGTAACTTCAATTCCCCATTGTGCTTGATTGATCGCTGTACCTAACAATTTATCGAGCGACTTTGGGGTTTGCCAACCAGCACTTACTTCTAGTGCTTTTTTCCAACCGGCGACTGCGCCCGCCATGGTTAGCGCTGCTTTGGGACCGCGGCTCGGGATAGAAGAAAGGCCATCATAGAACGACAAATCTGCCTTTTTTGCCGCCGTTCCTGCAGCATTGATTGCAATAGGGGATTTATTTGGTTCGCTAATAAGCCAAAAACCATCCCCACCCAACCCATTCATATGCGGATAATTCACTGCGATAGATGCTGCGCCCGCAACCATAGCTTCAATGGCCGTACCGCCTTGTTCTAGTATTTCTTTGCCAGCGTTAGTTGCCGCATAGTGAGGAGAGGTAAAAGACGCGGCGTTTTTTGTTGTTGGTTTCATTATTTTTTACTCACTAACGTGTTGGGAATTGAATCCCTAGTTGCAGTTAGGTTATTGGTTATTAGTTTCTTTGCAATTGAAATCAGTTGTAAATCAGCGTGTTTGTTGCCAATTAGCGATACACCACATGGTGCACCATCAATGGTGAACATGGGCAGATGAATTTGAGGCCTGCCAGTAAGGCCTGCAATTGCAGTGAGTGCCATCAAGTCTTCTCGATACGTTGCCAATTTGTTCTCATCTACATCTAACAATGGCGAACGACCGGGTGTCGTAGGTATTAGCATGGCAAGGTTGTTCTTTGCAACATGATTCATATGTTGTTGAATTACATGCTGTTGTCGAGAAGCTTGTTCTCTTTGTGCATCCGTTAGCTGACGACACCAGTGTATTCGCTTTTCGATATCTTTGGCAAATGTCGGCTTTTGGTCAGTTATCCAATTGCCATGCTCTTGCCAAATTTCTAGCCCCTGCAGCACTCTGAAAGTTTCGCTCGTTTGCAAGGCCTCAGCGTCAATAGTGATTGATGTCGTTTCGACACCTTCTAATTTTGCAATCCAGTCATAAATTTCAGACGCGTGCTCAGATGCATCAACTAAATCAGTGACAACGCAAACTGGTATTGCGGCGTCGGACTCTACAGCAGATACACCTGTTTGGTTTTCTGCACTTGGGTCATTGTTGGGTAAAAGCGCAGCCGCCACCTTTTCAAGGGTTTCAAAATCTCTCGTCAACCAACCGACTGTGTCAAAACTCGGAGCTAAGCTGAGCATATCGTCGCACGGAATAACGCCATGAGTCGGTCGAAACCCATAAAGTCCATTGTAACTAGCCGGCACCCTGATAGAACCACCAGTATCTGTACCTAAACCGATATCTGCCAAATTACATGCAACTGCAGCAGCAGAGCCGCTAGACGAGCCCCCAACGAGTCTATCTGGAGTAATGGGGTTAAGTAGTTGTGGAAAATGTACATTTTGGCCATTAAGGCTATACGCCAATTCATCTGTCATCGTCTTACCGACAAACTGCGCGCCCTTACTCAATAAGCTAACAACACTAGAATGGGTACTAGAAGGAATTGGGTGACTTTCGAGCCAAGTAGGATTGCCAGCACTTGTCGGCATGCCCTGCATATCAAAAACGTCTTTTACAGCCAAACGCAACCCTTCAAGCTCGTTTGAAGTAGCCTGTTGTGTAAACATTTCAAAGTCTCTTGCAACTGTTGTTACAAAAGCAGGGTGATTAGGTGTGGAAGACATAAATGACCTTAATAATACCCATTAATGAAACAATCGTTTCATTAATTTGTCAAGAGAAACAATAAAAAACTAGCGTATTTTAATCTTTCAATTACCTATTTTTAACAAAATTAAAATAACTTTAGGGTGGTTATGGTCTGGTTAAGTGTTGCTGACATTTTTTAATGTTGGTTTACAGTTGATTTTAGGGATTAGCGTATAAAAATTTTATCAAAGTCACGCATGCATTGCTTTATCTGACTATCGTCACGCTGTTTATCACTGGCTTCGCCATGATCGCAAACTATGATATTCCTCTAAACATCTTTGGGTTCGATTTGGTCGGTGACTCAGAGCGATACTACAGCATTGCTGTTGAAATGAGAGAGATTCACTTACAGGCAAAAACACTGCTTTGATGGCTGATCGGTACTCACTTAGTCGGTTTCATTTACAGCAAACGGTAACAATTTTGCAATTCTCTTCATGCACTTGACTGCATGGCTTCATTGACGTCCCAAAGACGCTTGTAAGCTGTATCGAGTAATGAGAGTTTTTGATCAACCTCTTCTAAAATGCGCCATTTAGAGAAACGCTGGCTATTGCCAGCAGCATAGCAAGCTTCCATCTCTTGCTTTAATGAATTTCGATGTTCGACAGTTTCAGCAATTTTAGATTTTAACGTATGCATTCTATCCTGACTGATATTTAAAACAGCATATTCAACGCCTGTTCCAAATAAACGAATGCCTCCGCCTTCCATTGCAATCTGCTGAGCTTTTGCGATGTCTTTTACGGTAACTCCAGCGAGAAAATCTACACCATTATCAACAAAATCATTAAGCCAAGGCATCGACGGGCCCATCAAAACCGTCACAGCATTTCGCGCAAGCTCGGCCAAACGAGGAAACGTTTTGTTGACAAGAGAGCTTGCCGTTATAAACACCCAGTCAGCATTCGGTAACACATACTCTGCAGCGCTATCAGGAAGGTCACCCTTTTGAGGCATTCTTTCAATGACCTGATAATCGATGCCCTGCATGACTGATTCAAGGTGTGGATATCGTCCAATAACAACTACCTTTTTATGCTTAAGAAAAGGTTTAAAGTGATTAAAGAGTGAAACATTCGCACAGTCGTATGGCTTTACAAGACACGCGTCTTTCGGCAGCGGATTGGATTCGGAATTCACAATCGCATTAATGGCTGATATTACTAACGCCATCTCAAATTCATTCGAGCTATCTAGGTAACCAAGCAGCGACTTAACTGGTTGGCCAGCAATTGTGCCGGGCCAATCAAGTAAACGGGTTTGACTATGTGGCGTCATTGCAAAACCAAGACTTTGATGTCCGTTAATATTTACGCGGCACGTTGTCCACGTAAGGCCAATTTGAAATTGTTCGATGATTGCGGGGCTACTTGCAAGATGTTTTGCAAAAATGGCGTAAATGTCTTGATTCATAAAAAGCTTTCTATCATCTTACAATTTCGATATCTCGTTATTTTCAGCGTACCAAGCTGAAATATTTGCAGCTCGCTGTGACGCGTTGGCGGATATTTTCTGATAAGCTTTATTACAAAGAATTGAAATCAAGCTCATTGGTGCTGAATAGCTATCGAACGAGTCTTTTCCACCCACATGGCACGTCAATAGATAATCCACTTCTGATTTAAATATTTGACCGGTCGGATCCGCAATTAACACGACGCTCTGATGAATAAGTGTTTTTACAAGCTGATCGAAGTTAGCTGGACGTCTGCGAAAACCAATAAGTACAATTAGGTCAGATGCATTTGCATCGACTAAATCTTCGCCTAATGATTGGCCGGGCTGCGGCAAAAGAACAACGTTTTTTCTGATCTGCATGAGCTGTTGTCGAAAGTGCATTGCCATTGGATAAGAGTTTCTAAAACCTACAATAAAAATCCGTTCAGCCGCTGCTATTTTTGCACCTATTTCTACTAAAACATCTTTTGGAATTTCATTCAGTGTTTGTTGGATGTTATTGAGTTCATTGTTTAAGTGTGTTTGATCGGTGCCCGCTGAACTCAATACTGGGAAACCTTTGTCACGAGACGATACCAAATCCTGTCTCGCCTGTTGATGAGACTCATAACCAAGCTGTTTAAAAAAGCGACTTACCGTTGCTTTTGAGGTGTGGGTTGCATCCGCCAATTCTGCCATGGACATGCTTAAGACAGAATAAGGATGCTGTTGTATGTACCCTGCTATTTTTCGCGCATTTGGCGAAAGCTCTGAAAAGCTATTCACAATACGCTCAAGCAAGTTTGTGTTTTTTTGCATTCGATGCAAGTTGCATAAAAGTGAACAATTACAACAGTGTAAACGATTTTAACGCATTTTTAATCGAATATTTTTTGCAAGCTCTGCGTGTCGAGCCATCAATTCACTGTTAATTGTGTTGACGTGCTGGGCGTCTTCAACCACCATATTACCCGCGATCATGAGTTTGCTTGTTTGGTGAGCACCGCATGTAATGAGCGCTGCAATGGGATCGCCTGCGCCAGAAAACCTAAGCGCATTTAAATCAAAAAATGCAATATCCGCTTGCTTACCCGGCGCCAGTTCACCGATATCTTTGCGATGTAAAACTGCGGCTGAACCGCTTGTTGCCCAAGACAATACCTTTTCTGCAGTAATGATTTCCGCGCCATATTTAAGGCGTTGCTGCAACATGGATTGTCTTACTTCCTGAATGAGATTCGAACAATCATTAGAAGCAGAACCGTCAACGGCCATGCCAATATTACATCCTGCTTTTTCAAGCTCGATAGTCGGGCAAATACCCGATGCCAATAACATATTCGATGACGGACAATGTGCAATCCCGACATTGTTTTGTCCCAATAGCGCAATTTCTTCGGTGGTAAAGTGGATCCCATGCGCTAACCAGGTGCGCGCCTCTAGCCAGTTACACTCCTGTAAATATGCCAATGGCCGCATGCCATACTCTTTTTCGCAAAAAGAATTTTCGTCTTCTGTCTCAGCAAGGTGCGTATGCAGAAGCACATCCATTTCACTGGCAATGGCCGCAGTTTCGATCATTAACTCTTTGGTGACGGAAAAAGGTGAGCAAGGTGCTAGCGCGATATTGATAAATGCGCCTTCTTCTCTCCGATGATATTGCTTTATCAGCCTCACACTGTCTTCGGTTATTTGCTCCTGTCGTTGTACGACAGAATCTGGTGGTAATCCGCCTTTCGATTCCCCTAAACTCATCGAGCCACGCGTCAACATCGCCCTGCAACCCATTGACCGCAATGCGTCGATTTGGACATCGATTGCGTTTGTTAAACCCTGTGGAAACACATAGTGATGATCGCATACCGTTGATGTGCCGGATAACATTAACTCCAAACTAGCCAACTGTGTTGCACTATAGAGCATGTCCTCATCTAAATGCTGCCATACTTGATAGAGTGTTCTTAACCATGGAAAAAGTGGCTTGTTAATCGCCTCTGGAAGGCAGCGCGTCAACGTCTGATAGAAATGATGATGTGTATTAATCAAACCCGGCGTTAGCACGTAATCTCGACAGTCGACAACTTGCTCGTATTCTTTGGTTGGGACTTGTCCACTGGGCACACACTCAACAATTTTATTATCATGGATAACAACACCGCCTCCAGCATCCATTGAATTTGCTGTGAATACGGCTTTGGGAGATTTGATCCAAAGTTTTTGCTGTGGGGGATTATTGGTTTGGGTGTTGTAAGCCGAACTAGTATTCATGGATATCCAATGCTGTAAGTTGACGGATGATTTGGGGTTCACTGTATCGGTCTGATATGAACAGTTTCTTATTATTGTACCGCGTCTTGCTTTGGAACCGGAAGAACGAGCGTCATAATAATTGCTGTTAATCCTGCCGTTGAAACCGCCGACGAGAAGATGTTTTTTAGCAGCGGTGGCAGTTGTTGCAGTGCATCAGGGACGAGCATTGTCCCAAACCCAAGTCCAAAGGAAGTGGCAATAATCAAACTTGCCCTTCTATCGATTTTTTCAGAACTGATGATTTTAATCCCAGCAACGGCGATCGTAGCAAACATGACAAGTGTCGCGCCACCTAAGACTGGCTTGGGGATGTTTTGCAGGATAACCCCCAAAATCGGAAATGCCCCTAAAAGTATCAAAATTGCTGCGATAAAGTAGGCAACATACCTAGAAGTAACACCAGTGAGTTGAATGACTGCGTTATTTTGACCAAATGTGGTGTTGGGAAACGTGTTGAAAATGCCGGCTAGCATGGAGTTAAGGCCATCGGCAAGAATACCGCCCTTTATTCGTTTTATATACTTTTCTCCGCTTATCGGTAGCCGACAAAACAAGCTATTTGCGGTCAAGTCACCTGCTGTCTCCAGCATACTAAGAAAATAGATAAGTGCGACCGGTATAAAGATCTCCCAGCTAAAATCAATACCGTATTTAAACGGCATTGGTACTGCAATTAGCGAAATAGAATCGGGTGCTTTGAACGTTGCCAATCCAAACGAATATGCAACAATATAGCCAATTGCAATGCCGAAAAAAATGGCTGACAGTCTCAACCACGCATGCCTAGAATTGTTCAATGCAATAATGATCACTAAGACAAGGCCACCCAACATCAAATAAGCAATATTGCCAAAATCTTCTGCGCCATAACCGCCTGCGAGATCGGTGGCCCCTACTTTAATAAGTGAGATGCCAATCGTGGTAATGACGATACCGGTGGTCAGCGGCGTGATAATTCTCTTAATTCTATGGATAAAAAAGCTCAAAAAGATCTCTATGAAAGCGCCAATAAAGGTAATGCCGAATAGCATTGCTAAGATGTCTTCTTTGCTGCCTCCTTGGCTTTTGACTAATAGTCCGCCCGTAATAAACGCTGTCAGAAAGGCAAAACTCGTTCCTTGTAAGGCAATTAATCCTGAGCCGACCCCTCTATATGCTTTTGCCTGAACGGCTGTACCTACACCTGAAATAATCAAAGCCATGCTTATTAAATAGGGAATTTCACTTTGCAGACCTAGTGCCCCGCCAATCACCAATGTCGGTGTAACTATACCGACGAAACTCGCCAAAACATGCTGGAATGCCGCGGTAAGACTTTTTAGAAACGGAGGCCTCTCATCTAGCGAGTAAAGTATTTCAGAATGCGATTTCATTGTGTTTTTCCTTACTGACTAACGCATATTTCTGCATCTCGAAATCGCATCACAACTCATCACGCATGTTTTTGAAAGGGTAAAGCAGCTATATAATGCAGCTCCCTCAATGAAGGCAAAGGATTCTCGGGATTGTAAAATAGTCGGTTTAAGCGACCAAGCAAATTAACGCTGCGTCGCACATCTTTGGGCTTTCTTCTGTATTCGCTCTCAGTTTGCAGGAACTCCCACGGTTTGAGATTAAACTGTTGTATGTCTTTAGGTGTGTTGCCAATATCAGAAATCGCTGCAAGGATTCGTTCAGTTTTACTCTCATTACATTGCACTAAATTATGTTGATAAGCATCTTCAAGTGGTGCACACAGGGATTCAATAGCGTGATTAATCGCTTGCCAAATTTGGTCATGATTTGGCTCTTCGCCAATTGGGCAATAATAACCCAACACCTCCCATTCCAGTTCTGCGCCGCCATAGGCAAGTGAACTTTTTGTAACGTCTGAATATGATAAGTCAGGTTTTGCGCCTATATTGTAAGCGTCGAGCGATAGCGCTATTGAAATTACCAAATCACCCATATTGTGAGGGTCGATAAAAATGCCTTCAAACGCGCACCTCTTAACCCCCATCCAACCGTGAACTAATGGTTCCTCGCGCGCAAATTCCAACACACTGCTAGGTAAGTCGTGCCCATATTTGTCGATTAATAGAGGGGCGGGGTCGCGTTTGATAGAAGATTCAGGCAGCCATACTTCATATTCTTCCCTATTGTCTGCTTTTCCTCGGCTTTTAATCCCAAATGACAAGTTTATCGGCCGGCAGATGTCTCTGGCTTCATCAGTTCTATGAAAGTATTCTGAACGGAACCGTTTGATATACGGAGCGTCATTGCCTGCTAGCGCAGCCGTAGGATAGCGAAAGCCAATATCGCTTTTTTCAATGACATGAAACCCAGAAAGTGAGCGACTTAATACCGATTTAAAACCCGTTGCTGCCCGATATGAATCGAGTACGATGCTTCGTTCCGGCTCGATTGATAATCGCGCGCCATTTTCGTTGATTAACTTGGGCGTTTTGTGGAATGCGTAATCACCTAGCCCCAATCCCGCTACAAATTGATTACGTATGCTGCCAAGCTCTTTAAACAATGCATCATGGTCTCTGATGTGTTTAAACAACGGGCGTTTCGTCGCATTCATGATGTCCATCTCCGCCTTTTTATACTTTTTAGTGTGTTCCTTTAATCCTGACGGGCACCAGTTTAGTTATTCTCCTTAAAATGGTGCATAACCGCTCGTTTTGCATTCAAATCGTGCAAAATCCTCGTGAATTGCTATTCAAATTATAGAAATGCATGAATAATGCCATGCTAAACCAGCGTTTTTACGCTAAAAATCAATGTGATACGATTTCGCTATATTACGTAATAAACATCATTGCTCTGGCATCGTAAATGCAGAGAAAATTAAACAAAAAATAATAATGAAGCTTGCAGGAAGCCGTAGGTTGGAGACCTCTCATGAGAAGAATTTTGGTTGTCATATCAGTAATGTTACTGTTTGCATGTTCAGCGACGTCCGAGAAGGTTACCGACGAATTAGAATATGGCCCAAGAATATTTCCCGAAGACACTGAAAAGTGGACAGCCATCGTCGCCGCATATGCGCCTGAAATCGAAGCCATTGATAAAGCCTTTGAATCTATGGACGCTGCACAAATCGATAAGACGGTTACGATTAAAGGCGTAAGGTATCAAATCGGCAGTTATAAAGGCGAACCTATTGTCATATTCACCACGGGCATTAGCGTGCCAAACGCGGCGATGACGATGCAAATGGCATTTGATTATTTCCCCATTGATAAAGTCGTCATGATGGGGATTGCAGGCTCAATAAACCCTTCATTCAACCCAGGCGATATTGCGATCCCTGAGCGGTGGTATTTCCATGATGAGTCTGTCTATGTCAATCCGACGCCCGATGACCCAGAAAAATTTATACTACCTGACTACTATGAATCTGCATTAGCGCGCTATAAAGCACGCGAACTTACCGATCCTCACGCACCAAAATACAAAAATTTTGGGTTTATACAACCAGAAGAAATGGCCATTGTAAAAGAAGGATGGGATAAACCACGGCAAATGCCCTATTTTGAAGCTTCTGCTAATTTATTAAGCTATGCCAAAAAAGCGATTGATAATACCGACCAAATCACAATGCCTTCCGGCAAACCAATAGGTATTCATTATGGCGGCAATGGCGTAACTGGCTCTGTGTTTCTTGATAATGCGGAGTATCGAGGATGGCTGCAAGATGTTTATGATGCTCAGGTGACCGAAATGGAATCTGCCGCTGTCGGACTCGTTTGCTTTGTCAATGATGTGGACTGGCTAATTATTCGTTCTATCAGCGACCTAGCGGGTGGACAAGTTGGCAAGAATGAAGAAAATGTGTTTGACGCTATTGCATCGGGCACAGGCACAAAACTAATGATTGCTGTGCTTGACGAAATGGTCAAAAGTGAGAATTAGTCTGAATCATTTTCTAGTGTGTCAATAAACCACTGAATCGTTTGGTGCAATACTCTATCGTCATACGTCTCATTGGGGTCAAGCACATTGAAAATGTGATCGGCCCCAGATATATAGCGCGATTCCTCAATGTCACCCGCTGCAACATCAAGAATTTTACGATCAATATCAGGTAGATAATCCTCTGTGCCTCTTATCGTCATTAGCGCACCTGAGTACGCGCCAAAGGAAGGAAAAATATCACTGACGAAAAAGCCTTTAAAATGTTGAGGGGTAATCGTAATGTCAACCCACGCATTCATGACAACATTATTACCTTCTTCTAACTGTTTAGTTTGTTGTGCATCGAGTAAGTTTTTCACCACTTCTGCAGGTGTATCCGCTGATGACCACAACACCAGGCTATCAATTTCATTGTTTTTTTCCCCTGCCAGAGCAATCGCAGTTGCGCCACCTAGACTAAAGCCAACAACGCCAGTTTTTATATCAGGGTATGTTTGCTTTAAAAACGATAGGCCCGTTTTTGCATCTGTAACACGAGATGAGAAGGTACTTGTGAGCGTGTAGTTAGTCGCTGCCTGCTCGCTTTCACCGCGAATATTGATGCGAAGTGAAGCGATATTTTGATCAGCCAGCAGACTCGCTAATCGTTTGTAGAAATCGCCGACCTCGTTCATTTGACCTGCCCAACCATGGACCATCAATACGGATGCTTTTGGCGTATCAGAGGGTTGGTGATGTGTAGCTATCATTTCATTATCAAGTATAACGACTTCTTCTGATGCGAAAGCACATGAAGCTATTAGTGATACTAATGCATAGGCAAGCTTAGTTTTCATATGGCAGTCTTGTTTGGTATTCATCCCAGTTTTCAATAATGGTGTCCACCACTTTGCTACCAACAATATAAGCTGATTCCAAAGCGCCTTGCATACCTGCATAGCCATCGTCACCGCTTTCCAATACTAAATTTTCGAGCGGCGTCAGCCCTGGCGGTTGCATCGAGTAATTGCTTCCTGTTCTAACTACCATGAATCTATCTTTATCCACCCTTCCAACTTTATCTAAATAAATCATAGATTGGAAACTTCCGGTATCTTCCATTCCAGAACTGACAAAATTACCATTGCCGCCAGTCCAATAATGTACCCATAAATTTGCCCAATCATTCAGCTTTTCGCCATGCCAAAACGTGGAAGCTGCGAGATGTTCACCCTTCAAAACAAAGGGCGGTTTTTGTGCGTTCGGATATCCTTTGTATTTTGCGCGCAATGCTGCCATTGAGGGGTAGTCGGGTAACGTTAAATCTTTGGTTAACTGAAATGCCCATTCAGCTAACGCTTCGTTGAGTTTGTAAACTTCGCCATTAGTAGATTGTCCATGGCGATTAAGGTTGTCCAGATCAATTGTTTTATTCTCCTCCAACGGCTTAACGTCGAATAGCGGAAAGTAGCCAGTTGACCAAGAAGAAGGCATCTCTCTGGCATCTATCTGATGCGCTAAATCGCCATCGACTAACCATGTTGCCCATGCCGCCGAACCAATTGATGCGTCAGCAGGATCAAAACCAGCAATCCCAGCCACTACCCAGTATGCCTGCGTCAAATCAAACCTAGGATCCATACCAAGCGCCATAATAGCAGAGGCAGCTTTTGCCGTTCCCATCCCAGTAACAATGCCCATTACTCCAGTGTCTTCGTTTATGCATATATCGTGATGCGAAACCTCAAAAGGTAAACACGTAGTTAGTTTTTGATTAGCTTTCCAAAGTTGAAATTCACCAGGCCTGTCCCCCTCATCTGCTCCTATCTCAAACATGGTGACAACGACTGCTTTTATCTTACTAGGTTGGTCATGTTTGATTACATGTGGATTACTTGTTGAAGCGCATCCGAATAGAATAAAACTCAACGCAAGCAATAAGTAAATAAAAAAGTTTTTGTTCAATTTATACAAACTCCTATAGGAAAAAAGGGAAATATCCGAAGATATTTCCCCTATTGAATTTACATATTCCAGTTTTAAAACATGTAAGTAAACTTAGCTTGAAAGTGTCTTGGTAGTTCAGGTAATACTATCTGTGAACCAAACAAATCAGGGAAGTTCGCTCGGTAGTAGGTTTCATCAGTAGCATTTTTAAGGTTAAAACTCGCAGTCCAAGTTTCAGCATCATAGAAAACACCAAGGTTAACCAACGTGTATGATGGCAATGTTACTACCTGTGAAAAACTAGAAAATGTCTCGTCAGCTTTTATCACACTAGCGTTTGCCGCAAAGCCATTCTGAAAATCATAGGTTGCGTTAAGTGTATAGATATTTTCAGGTATACCTGCTTTTCTCGCATCTTCTCTCGTTTCAACCGCGTTAAAGCCAATTGGCGTACCGCCGTAGAACAATGAAGCGTCGGTAACTGATGGTAAATCCTCAATGCCTAAGAACGCAAACTGAGTACCATTTTCCAAGGCTGTCAAATTGTATACCTTAAGGTTAGTATAGCCTGCACCAATAACTAGGTTTTCGTTCACAACCCATCTTAATTCAAACTCGACACCTTCATTTTCAGTTGTTGAATTCGTTACGATAGCCTGTGCGTTAAAGTCTGTTCGCTCTTGCTCATAAACTGATAGCGCAAAGTACAGTGTATCTTCTAAGAACGAACCTTTAATACCGTATTCAAAGAGTTCAGAAGTATCAAATGCACCATCAGCGACTTGTCCTACACCAATCTCAGCACCCTGGCCGGCAACCAAAGTTGCTTGTTCAGCAGCCGTTATATATGGAATAAGTCCGAATGGTGTTTTATAAGAGATACTCGTGTTCCATGATGTGCCATCAAACGTTTCCTCAACCGTTTCTATCGGACCCGGCGTAAGTAACAAGTCTCCCCGAGAGGTTGTCTCCACATCTATCTCATCATAGCGAACGCCTAAAAGGATGTTTAAACCAAAGTCCCACGTAAGGTCTGTTAATACTGCAATACCAAGGTTTGTATAGTCACCATCGTCGTAGTTATCAAAGTCTCGTCCAATACGTGTTGCAAGAAGTCGACGATCCAGCGCAGTTGATGGGCCCGTAAGATCTCGACGATCAAAATATTCATTTGTAAAATCGTCACCGTGTAGGAAATCCGTATGACGAATCGAGGGAGAGATTTGTACTTGCGCGAGCAAAGAGTCAGTCTCATATTCTGTTGCAAAAATTAGCTTGTTTTCAAATACCCAGCTGTCATGAAACTGCGAAAAACCGTAGGCATTTTCGTTCAAGTTATCATATCTTTCGTAGAACATCTGGTTGGTTATTTCCCAACTGTCGGCAAAATACACAATATCGAAATACAGTGTCTCAACAACATTTTTAAGGATATCATCTGGCGCAACTAATACTTGATCACCACGAAGCGTTGCAGTACCAGGATTATCTAGCGCCATAAGCGGAGCAAAGAAATCATTTGTGATCCGCTCAATATTGGGGTCAAAATCAGGGCTGCTGAATATAAATGGGTTGATGCTTGGATCTGAGAGTCTTACGCGGTTGTATTCCTGATGAGAGATTGAGCCATCACCATCGAGGTCTAGCGGCTGAGCCGTACCCGTCACGTAAGTTCCATTATCAATTAGGTCTTGACTCAATCGGTTCCAGCCCGCTACTTGATTGCCTTCATAATCATGATACATACCGCCAAATTCGATTCTTAAATTATCTGAAATATCCACGTCGAATGATGCTTGCAGGATAGTTTGATCGGTTGCTGAATTATTGTAGTAGCTGCCAGAGTTTTCTATTTCGCCATACAAGTAAAACCCCATGTCTTTGCCGGCAAAACTTGCTGGTCCGCCAATCTCAGCGGTCATTACGCTCTTATCCCAGGTGCCATGGGTATAGGAAAATGCGCCTTCATTTTCTTCGAGGTACTGCCCGCTGCTTGCTCTTGCTGATTTGGGTATAAAGTTGAGGTATCCGCCAATCTTAGCTGGGCCGTAGATTGGTGAAGCGGGGCCACGAACAACGTCAATCCTGCTTGATGCGCCAATTGGCGTCGGATAGTTTCCCGGGTTATCCAGTCGTTTCACACCTCTAAAGTACGTTTCACCTGGTGTTCCCCTGACGTCCAAAGATCCAGCAACACCAAAAAATGACTGGGTAAATGTTCCAGGTGCGAATGCCACCAACTCATCAATATCACTTACGCTGAAACGCTCCAACTGTTCGAGACTAATTGAAGAGGCAGATCTTGGCGTATCCAAAATTGATTTGCCGAAACCGAATACGGATTCTACATCTTGACCTGGCAAACTTCCCAAAGATCCTTTTATTTCAATTACTTCTGTATCCTCATCTGGAGAAACTTCGTCACTGACTTCTTCTTGCGCGTATAATTTAACGCTTATCAATGAGTTAAATGCGACTGCAATTGCTAACGCAATCGGTGTTGACTTGAATGTTTTTGATCTCATGATGCTTCCCTGAGCTGTTGTTTTTTTGGTTTAATGTACTGCGGAGTTCTGCTTGTTCAACAAGGGCTGCTTTGGATCATTTTAGGCGCAACACGTTGTTTTCTTTGCAATAAACTTTCCGGTTGCACGTAGAATGCCAAAATATTGACCAAATGGTCGGTTTTTTTAAAACGCTCATAAGGATTTGAAAAAATTGAGATTTTTAAGATGAACAAAACCATCTTATGCACAAGATTAGGTCATAAAATTTATAGAACAACCAAATACCGCATCATCTTGGTGCGAAGGTAACAAAAAAAGTGCAATGGCGAATCAAGGGCTATATGTTAAGTGCAATTTGTGTGTCGTCGCATTCGAAAGTATGCGACGCGTGTCATGAAATGTATTTTTGAGTTCGAAGTATTTTGCTTTTGTAATACTACAACGCCCATCATTTACTGCTTCACGCTGAGTCAATAGTAATTCGCCATCATTGTGGACCTCTATACTGTTATCAATAACAACTTTTAATGCCGCAGGGATTGCGATAGTAAAGACAAACCAGATACCCATCAGGATGATGAGATTGGATGTGTTTGATTTCTGGCCCGAAAGTCGTAAATCAAAAAAATCACAAGAAACCGATTTATGTCTAATACTGAAATCTAGATTATTGATGAAGTTGACCTCCACGTATCATCTTGACGAACGCCTTATGCCAAATGGACTGCAAAATCTCATTAAGCAGACGTCTTTTTATCTAATTCTTTAAATTGTTCTCGATAGTAAGTAGGCGATATACCCAGCTCTTTTCTAAAATGGTGTCGCATTGTAATTCCGTTGTTAAAACCGGAAAGCTCGGCAACTTTTTCAACACTATATGGTTTTGTTTCTAGCATGGATTTAGCGAAATTAAGACGCTGAAAAGTCAGCCATTCTTTAGGTGTCAGGTTAAACGTTGCTTTGAATTTTCGATCAAAAGAACGTCTCGACATGACCGCTTTGTCGGCAAAAGATGACATGTCGATATTCGAATTCAGGTTCTTTAACGCCCAATCAATGGCAGCAGAAAACCTACTGTTGTCAGGCGACATAGGTTTTTCTGAGAATTGAGATTGACTACCTTTTCTATGCGCAGAAATCACCAGCCGTCGCGCAATAGCGTTGGCAATGTGATGGCCAAAATCCTGCCGGATGATTTCCAATCCTAAATCTAATCCAGCTGCACTGCCTGCAGAACACCCAACTTGCCCATCAAAGCAATACAGTGTGTCCTCGATGTATTCGATACTTGGGAATCTGGATTTAAATTCATCTGCGTATCGCCAATGGGTAATGGCCTGTCTGTTGGATAAAAAACCGAGCGTTGCTAGCAAAAACGCGCCAGAACAAAAAGATATGATCTGCTTGTTATCTGCATAGAACTTGCAAAGTTCAGCTGACAAATCATCCGGCACATGCACTTTATGTACCGGCCAACTTGGCACGACTACAAGATCGTAGTCATTAAAGTTATCTATCTGCTTGCATATTAATTTAATACCACTGGTTGTTTCTAATGGTTTTGAGACGAAACTAACAACATCGCACTCATACCAATCTTCGAACTCTGGCCGAGGCAATCCAAATAATTCAACAGCACAGCCTAATTCAAAAAACGCGACACTGGGATAGGACAGAATGGCAACTCTTTTCATAAACGCTCTTAAAATCAATTTGGCCATATATTAACGATTAATGTCTTTATAGCCAATTGGTTTTTAATCAGTATCAGCTAATAATTGCCTAGTCGTTTATGTATAGATAAGGAAAAAAGATGTCATCTGCCGTTTCAAGACCGCCTGCTGCTGATAGCAAAAGGGCCCAACAACACTTCCAGTCACTTTTGGAATATGAGACCGATTGTTGGGACACTCACCATGCTATTACCAACAACCGTAAAGATTTTGTCCTATTGGATGTTCGAGGAGCAGATTTATTTCAACAAGGACATCTGCCGTCATCTGTAAACTTGCCACATATGAAAATCAATGAAGACAATCTAGCTGAATTCCCGATGGAAACGCTATTTGTAGTGTATTGCGCAGGACCTCATTGTAATGGCGCTGACAAAGCTGCGATTCGCTTGGCAACATTGAATCGCCCAGTCAAAAAAATGATTGGTGGGATCACGGGTTGGATAGATGAGGGATTTCAACTGGTGACAGACGAAAAATGAGAAGGCTCTTCGACACAATTATTTAAAGGATACTCATAAATTGTTGGCCTAAAGGCCAATATAAAGCAAGTAAAAACAAGGGAGAGACCATGCAAAAACACAATTTGAAAGAGGTAGCGAATGCCATAGAGTCGCTTTACCAGTATGAAACTATAGCCCATATGAACGATCACATGTTTACCTTAGTGAGAACCGAAAACCGCACATTGGACTTTCATACACATCATGAATCAGATGAAGTGTTTTATATTGTGTCTGGTTCTATGAAATTAGAGTTTAGGGACAGAATAATAGACTTGGGTACAGGTGATTTGATGGTAGTTCCAAAAGGCGTTGAACACCGCCCCATTTGCACAACAGAGGTGCTTATTCTTTTAATTGAAAAGAATGGCACCTTAACCAATGAAAATACAGGGGGAACTTACTCTCCCCAGACACAAAAATTATGAAACGACGATAAAGCCAACGACTGTCCGAAAAGTGTAATCGGCTGCGTCAAATCGATATTAAATACGACTAAAAATTGGATTTCTTCGTCTGAATACACTGACCAGGAATAATGTAATTAACATAGAAATATTGAATGAACCGCCGCTGCCCGTTTGCACGCGCTCTAAATCATCGCGCACAGTGGGGTCCGTTCCCAGCCCAAACTCTGCAAGGTTATTAACAAAATCGCCATCCAAATCTGTCGATGCGTCAGAAGGATCGAGTGGGTTTAAACCAAATTGAACCTCCCATACGTCTGGCATGCCGTCATCGTCGTCATCGGTATCTGTCATGTTACCGATACCATCTCTGTCGGTATCAAGAAAGTCAGAAGGATCTAAAGGCAGGTCGTCGTTAATGTTGGGGGTACCGTCATTGTCACTATCGTTATTCGGATCATACGGCGCATCGTCCAGAGCTTTTCCTATAAAAGCCAATGCGACTGGCCGATTTAGGCCACCAGCATTCGCCGCCACAATTCGATTAACAAAAGCACCCGACGTTGAACTGAAAACGAATATTTCATTGGTATCCATGCTGCAAATATAGAGCGCATCATCAGGACCAGAGACAAGACAAGATGGCGTTCCAAGACCAGAAGCACCTGCCTGGATGAATGTACCAAGGAAAGTGCCATCTGAACTAAATTGTGAAATTGAATTGTCACCTGCGTTACTCACGAAAATATTACCAGCTGAGTTGATCGCGATATGTTCAGGCTTATTTAACCCTTCATTTGCAAAAACAATAGGGGCCGTTACGTCTGTTGTATCTTCTAATAGTTGTAACAAGTTCGCAGAGCGGTTAGCAAATAGCACCAGAGAATCATTAAATCTCACTGTGTCACGAAATACGTCAGATTCGCCGATCTGATTCACTGGAAAGGTTCCGTCAAATGACAGATTAAACGTTTCCAACGCAGAAAAACCTAAGCCGTTATTAACCAGCAGTGTAAAGTTATCGATAAAGGTTAAATGCACTGGGAAATTAGTAGCTAATTCAGACCTGTCTATCACCTTTTTAACTGACAGCTGTTGACGGTCATATCGATACACATCACTGAATGCAATGAAATAAAGTTGACCACTAGGTGACACTTCCAAATCACTGCGAAATGTCAGGCTGCCTTCCGGCATGGATAGAAGTTCCCCGATGAAGTCACCGGTTGTTGCATCATATTCAAGTATCTGATGGGTATTTGCGCTGACTACCACTATGTTTGAAGATGCCAGCGTTGTAGGAGTTTGAAAGTCCAATACGCCGTCATTATCGTCATCAGGATCGCGAAGATCGCCAATGTTGTCGCCATCAGCGTCGAGAGATTCTTGAAAATCAAAGTCTAACGCATCCTCGTTATCACCAATACCATCACCATCCGCATCCTGAGTTTCAAATCTGTTTAATGGCAAATCATCGTTTGCATCGAGCGTACCATCGTTATCATCATCGTCGTCTGCGTTATTGCCTATTCCATCATTATCCGTATCCAATGTTTCTGAATCATCGTTTGGGAAAGCATCCTGCACATCGCCAACACCGTCATTGTCAGTATCTGCGGTCTCAGACGCTAGGAAGGGAAATGCATCTTGCGTATCGTCTACGCTATCGCCATCGGAATCTGTAAATATAGCGATAGGTTCTGCAAAATCTTCAAGGGGTATAACCATTTCTCGTAGCGCCGCATTCTGAGCAGCAAAAGCTTCTACGGTGCTTGCGTTATCAGCAAACTCAGCATTGCCGCAAATTCTTCCTCCGCACTGATGCTGCAAGTTGGAAAAAACGCTGAACTTGAAATCCCTATTTTCGTCACCTGTGCCAATCGATGACATAACGGTATTAAATTTCCCGCGCACTACCAGTGCACCTGAATTTGATAATGCGCCTTGGCTTCGGCCATCTATTGCCTGATGACCAGCGCCAAAGTTATGTCCGATTTCATGGGTGAATGTATTTGCACAATTCGAGCCTCCGCTAATCCCCACATTACTAACATTTGCTAACACATCTGTCTGGTTATTGGGGAACATAGCAATACCACACACTTCGCGTTCATTTAGGTCATGCGTTCTTATCATCGAGACAATATCAGCACCGACTTCATCACGCCATGCAGCAATATTAAACAAGCTCGTGGCGCCTTCGGTGCTTTCATCATCGTCAAGTACTGCCTCAATATCATTTAGCGCTGTGATACTTGATGGTTGTGTATAGTTGACAAATTCGATCCTCACTAGTCGAAGTTGTACAGCGATATCACTGTTGATAAATGATTGGTTGGTTTTAGCAATGAGGTGATTAAGCAGCGTGATGGCCAGCTCACCAGGATATTCAGCTTGAATATTCGGTGTATATAAGAGCATGACGTCAACAATGGTAAATCCGTTAACGGTTGCGGAAGTTGACTGCACATTCGATTTTGCATCTGAGAATTCTGCTCCCAGTCGAGGAATACCGACGGTATCGTTTTTGTATAACCCCGGAAAGGTCATTAGCGATCTCATATCCGTTATCCAGGTACCGTCTACCGTTGATTGATACAGCCAATGATAACCATTGCCGATAATTTCACCCATGGCCGTCGATTGACCTTGCGTGTGGAACTGTTCGTATTTTGCGCCGTTGACATTAAGTTGTTGAGAGAGAAACAGGTGCGAACTGGTAGTTAGCAGCGTGCTGCGATTGGAAAACCGCACGTTGGACGTTTTACCACCAGAGAGTAAGGACGGAACGATAGCCTCGTAGGATTCAAGTTTAGTTTCACCGTTTGATTTAAACATCAACGGCGCCTCTTCAAAATGCACTCTTGAAGATGCCACATTTACCAGATTGGGCGGTATCACCCCGTTAGCGCCGTGCGCGCTGGCCAAGACGGAAACATAAAGCAAAGACGCTTTTGCTATATAGATTAATTGAGAAATTACATTAATCTCTTTCATATTATTTCATGCTACACAAAAACCCAAACCGGAATTTTTTGTACTATGCGTAAGGCAATTAGTTCAATATGTCTTTGGTTTAGTTTTCAGCTTTCAAACGGCGCAGCCTTCTGAGGTGTCTCGCTTCTTTGCGCCTAATGCTACCGCTTCTTTCATTCTCTGCTATTAAACGTTTCCGTAGTTGAGCCATCGTCTTAATGTGGTAACATCTCAACCTCAAATTAAAAAAATAATAAGGTTATGGATGTACCGTTTCGCTGCATTTCTGTTTTGTCTTTTTTTCACATTAGTTTTCAACGTTTCTGCTACCGCTGCCATACAGCAAACAAAAGGCGACTTTGAAGATAAATTTCGCCAACTAGATGAAGTATTACCCACACCCAACGTTTATCGAAATGCCGCAGGTGAGCCGGGTCATGCGTATTGGCAACAAAAAGTCGATTATAAAATCCATGTTCGATTGCTTGAAAAGGAACGTCGTCTCGAAGCCTCACAACAAATTGCGTATCAAAACAACTCTCCTGATACACTTAAATATCTGTGGGTCCAGTTAGATCAGAATAAGTTTCGTGACGATTCCCTCTCTGCATTAACAACGACGTTTGGCGGTATCGGTTCACGCGGTCCAGCGACGGTAGCAGCAACGGATGAAACACCTCCGCAAATCAGTCTTGCGGCGCTACGGCGGCAGCATTTTGTTGAAGACAATTTGTTAGGGTATGACACGCTATCAGTAAAGACTTTAGATGGAGAAGCAATTCAGCACACCGTAGTTGGCACGCTCATGCGCATTGACTTACCCACCCCTTTAATTCCCGGCGAACAAACGCGCTTTGCTATTGATTTTGCTTTTAATATTGTCGAGGAAGATGCCGTTTCTGCGCGTGCCGGTTATGAACATTTTCCCGATGATGAAAACGAAGGTGGCAATGATATATTCTTGTTAGCACAGTGGTTTCCTCGCCTCGCAGCCTATACAGATTATGAAGCATGGACCAACAAAGAATTTATCGGGCGAGGCGAATTTACATTAGAGTTTGGTGACTACGAAGTCGAAATAACCGTACCAGCCGATCATATTGTGGCGTCAACGGGAGAGCTACAGAACGCTGAAAACGTTCTTACTGAGACTCAAATTGAGCGATTAGAAGAAGCAAAAGATGCAGATAGGCCTGTATTTATTGTCACCGCTGAAGAAGCATTGGAGAATGAAAAGAGCGGCACTAGCAGCGAAAAAACCTGGCGCTTTGTCGCAGAAAATGTGCGAGATTTTGCTTGGGCAAGCTCACGCAAATTTATGTGGGACGCGCGCGGCTATCAACAAGGCGGTGACACGCAACCTTTAGTAATGGCGATGTCATTTTATCCGAAAGAAGGTGGCGATCTCTGGAAACGCTATTCAACTGAATCCGTTATCCATACCATGGAAGTCTACTCGCGTTTTTCATTCGACTATCCGTATCCGACTGCGCAATCAGTTAATGGCCCTGTTGGCGGTATGGAATACCCGATGATTACGTTTAACGGACCGCGAACGACACTTCACGAAGACGGGACTCGCACGTACACGTTGGCAGAGAAGCGATTTTTGATCGGCGTCGTAATCCATGAAATTGGCCACATTTACTATCCAATGATAGTGAATTCCGATGAGCGTCAATGGACGTGGATGGATGAAGGTTTGAACAGCTTTTTAGACGGTGTTGCTGGGCGTGAATGGGACCCCTCGATTCCATGGGGCGTTGAGCCAAGAGATATAGTCGACTACATGAAAAGCGATATACAAGTGCCGATCATGACCCAGTCAGACAGTGTGCTTAAACTGGGACCTAATGCCTATACCAAACCAGCTGCGGCGTTGAACATTCTGCGAGAAACCATACTAGGGCGAGAACTCTTTGATTTTGCATTTCGCGAGTATTCGCAGCGCTGGAAGTATAAACGTCCAACACCGTCTGATTTTTTCAGAACGATGGAAGAAGCCTCTGGTGTTGATCTTGACTGGTTTTGGCGCGGTTGGTTTTACACAACAGACAACGTCGATATTTCAATTGACCGCATTTCACGACTAAGCCTCGATACGTTTGATCCAGACATTGAGCTTGCGCGTGAAAGACAGGAAGAAGCGGACAAACCGTTATCGCTCACCGTCGAAAGAAATAAAGATGAAGGACGAGAGCTATGGGTCGAGCGTTTTTCTGATCTTAAAGACTTCCATGACCAAAATGACAGGTTCACCGCTACCAACGCAGATCGCAATGCTTACAATGAATTTTTAAGCCGACTTAAACCATGGGAAAAGGAGACGCTTGCGCGTGCACTCAAGGAAGACAAAAACTATTACGTGTTAGAATTCAGTAACCTAGGTGGCTTGGTGATGCCTATTATCTTGCAACTAGATTTTGAGGATGGTACGTCCGAAGAAATGCGCATTCCCGCTGAAATCTGGCGACGTTCTCCCAAACAGGTGCAAAAGCTTATCGTCACTGATAAAGACAAAATACTTAAACACGTTGCAGTGGACCCACGATGGGAAACAGCTGACACGGATACTGATAACAATCACTACCCACGCCAGATCATTCCTTCGCGAATAGAAGCATTTAAGCAAAAGAAACGAGAGGGCTTGGAATACAAAGACATCATGCACGAAAGCAAAACCGAACTAAAAGAGTTCGACCCCGCTTTCCACAAGAAATAATATGAAGTTTTTGCAGATGCACCGATGCTTGATGTGCCTAACGCTTTTCACTGGCGTGTTATTCATAGGCACATCAAACTATGCGCATGGGCACCAGCAAAAAGCGGCAATCACAACCATAACCTACAATGCAAATAGTAAGGGATTTGAAATCGTCCATCGATTTAATATGCATGATGCGGAGCACGCAGTGAAACGTGTCTTGTATAAAGACGCGGATGTTTACAACTCAAAGGACACGCAAGTAAAATTTGCTGAATACATTTATGACCGTTTTTCTATAGCTGGTAACGATGGACAACCTCTTACGCTAATGCCAGTTGGCCATGAAGTGGATAACCGGCATTTCTGGGTATATCAGGAATTAGCGTTATCAGAAGATGCCGTATTGCATATCCGAAACCCTGCTTTACAAGAGATTTGGGCAGAGCAACTCAACACCGTAAATGTAGAAATCAATGGAAAGGTCCAAACGCTTTTATTTACGTCTGAAAATCCAAGTCAACAGATTAAGGTTGTGTTCCAGAATTAACGACCTCCCAAGTTGCATACTTTGATTCAGGCCCGGCTGGCGCAAAAACTTGCAAAACAATAACTTCCTGCTCACCTGCTTGAAAGCTTACCAACGCGTCTTTCTCCATAAACACCATATCCCCTGCTTTCACCGAATGCTTCGTTCCCTCTAACGTCATCACGCCACTGCCTGATAAGAAGTGCAAATACTCTGCTGTACTGTCGCGATGTTCAGGCACCTTGCCGCCGGCGGGTATCGTAAGCTTCGCCATAAAAATATTAGCGTCTTTAGCATCTCCAGCTTCATGCAATATTTCTACTGTCGCGCCTTTCGCATGTTTGTATTTTTTGCCTTCTCCATCTGCAATAATTTGATTAGCGTTTACCGAAATTGAGGCCATGAGCAAAAGAAGAGATGCACTGATTGTTTTCAATGTGTATTCCTTTTTTAATGTATGAGCTTTTACATATTCGACTACTAGTATAGCGAAACTATATTACCTCGGAGTCAATTCCTTTTGAGCTAATACGAATCATTAAATTTTCGATGTCGACATTAACGAAATCTTTAAACCTGTTCTTCGCAAGAAACGTTTTTATTTCTTGTAATGAGTTGGATTGGAGGAAGTAACTACTGACATATATGACCCGATATTTTTCATTTGTCTTCATCACGTAGCTATATAAGTCTTGACTTGGTTCATCGAGCGGATACTTCGTGTTTTGTTCATCTTGTTCGAGTTTATACGCATGAACAAAATGAGTTAGAAGACTTTCAGATAGGTGATGTTCGCTCATTACAACTCAAATAAAGGGTTTAAGGTTTATACGCAGAGCTTGTAATAAAGAACGGAAATAATTAATTTAAATTTTATATGTAAAAGTTATAACAGCGGCATTTCTTTTTTACCGGTGGGACAAACACGTTATTCAGGTAACAGAAAGGCAGCCTGCGCGATAACCCTAAGAGAGGTTCCTAAGAAATAAAGCGCAGGTCGTTTTTTAGGCTTTCACAAATTTCAGTGTGAATCTGTCACTTTCACCGATTTTGCGATTGCGTTCCTTTGCATCCTCATCATCTACATTTAATGAAGGAGGCAACGACCACACACCATTCTCATGATCTGCCGTGTCATTTGGATTCGCGTTAATTTCTGAAGATTCGACAAGCTTCAAGCCAGCGGCTTCTGCTTGTTCAATTACCCAACTTTGTTTCACGTACCCTGTAAATTCTGAATCATCACCATCTTCTGGTAATCGATGGCCAACGATACCGAATACACCGCCGGGCTTAAGCACGTCGTAGACTGATTTTACTACATCACCAAATACTTCGTTGCGTTTCCATCCGTGCACGCTTCTAAATGACAACACCATATCAGCTGTTCCAGCTTCACCTAGGCTGCTTTTTGCCGGTGGATCAAAAGGTAATATTTGAATGGTGCCGAACCTTTCCTCATCGCTGATCCGTTCTTTGTAAGCATTCATGGCTCGCTCAAAATATGCGGGTGCATTTTCTCGCTCCATATTAAAATGACCGGCGACTAATTTGCCATCTTTCGCTAGATACGGTCCTAGGATTTCAGTATACCATCCGCCACTAGGTGCCAATTCAACCACTTTCATATCCGACTCAACACCAAAGA
Source organism: Glaciecola sp. UBA2563 (assembly GCA_002340325.1). Taxonomy (GTDB): domain Bacteria; phylum Pseudomonadota; class Gammaproteobacteria; order Enterobacterales; family Alteromonadaceae; genus Glaciecola. The sequence goes on from DDLV01000076.1 coordinate 40,895, forward strand.
AACTTAGCGTTTCAAGCGGGTTACGAAATCGATCACGGTTGCTCTCTTCTTGTCGTTCTGCTGCGTTTACTGCCGCCGCTAACAAATCATTTGCCAATGTAAATTGACTGAAAGATATAAGCGCGCCAACAAGACCTGTCAACACGATATGCTTGGATGATATAGAAAGTTTTTTTAACATTTACGCTCCTTGGATTTGTTTGTTATTTGTTGTGTGTTTGAACGTTCGCAAATACTCATAAAAGTGAAACATACGCTGACTCACTCATATCAACGAACGCGAAAAACATGATTAATGGTTACGTAAAAATGAAGATTTTCGTTTTATAAACGTAAATAGTCCAGGCGCAACGCAGTTGTACCTGAACCATGTGGCATAAGAAATATAGAGAATAGATTAATAAGCAGCTGAAAAATGCTCATCGATTAATTCAACCGACGTAGTGATAACCGTTGGCTTATCATAAAAGTCGAACTGCGTAACGTTATCTAACATCACCAAACTAACATTATCTCCTGCCATTTCCACGTAGCGTTTAGCCCCCTGTGGAATGGCTGCTGCATCAGAATGAATCAACAAACCTGGCTTGGTTTGAATCTGAGCAGCCTGAATTGCATCATAGGTCAACCACGGCTCCCAAGACGCAACGTTAAATCGGTTGTCATATTCGTCAATGAGACCTCGATCGGTTTCTGTGTAATAAGGTGCCTGATACATGAGCGAGTTTTCGTTAGTGGCGCTTGCTGCTTCAATGTAGGTGCCATGACCCGCTTCTTTACCTATTTTTATCAGATTTTGCACAGATGATTCGCCACCATAGACTACATTTACGATTTCTTCGTTGTGTAGCCAAGGTGCTACAAGTGCAAAACTTTTCATCGAGTCGTTATTTGCTGCTACATCACTGATGTATCCAGCAGATGCACAAATACCTAAACCCGAAATACGATTCACATCAACGCCATCCACTGTTGTAAGATATTCAACTGCTGCATTGATATCTGTAATTTTTTCTTCCGGGCTTTCCAGATACTTGATATCTCCTTCTGATTCACCCCAACCCCTGAAGTCAAACGTCAGCGCTGCATACCCTTTTTCAGCTAAAGCTGTCGCATAATCTGCACTCATTTGCTCTTTTACCGTAGTCCAAGCACCTGTTATCACGACTGCTGGGACTGTTTCATTAGAGTCGTAACCTTCAGGTAGATACAAGTGACCAATTATCGTTTTTCCTTCACTAGTAAAACTCACTTCTTTAATTTCACCTGCATGGCTTACAGAAAGCAGACTTGCCGCAATTAAAGTAAATGCTGCGCCAGTATTCGTTATTGTGGATCTCTTAAATTTCATTGTCATCTCCAAACTAAAATAGACTTATTTGCTGTTGATGATGAAATAATACGCAGTTCTAATCTCAGGTTATTGCATGGAATTGCGCAGTTTTTGAAGAATCTTGCTATTTTATTTTTAAAGGCCTTTATCAGCGCTGTTTTAGATATTGTTTTGGGGTTATGCCTTCAAGCTGTTTGAACATGCGAGTAAAATGCGCTTGGTCTGAAAATCCACACGACAAGGCAACGTCAAACAAAATAGGAGATGGTTCAGAGAGCATTCGCTTTGCTTGCTCAATACGATATTGAATGACAAATTGGTGTGGTGTTACGCCTATTGTTTGTTTAAACAGTCTTGCAAAGTGGTAAGTTGAGAGATGGGTTTGCTCAGCAAGCTGTTCTAACGAAATGCTTTTGCTAAAATACTTAGCGATATGATCTAATACCGCTTTATAATGCTTAGACGTAAAGCTGCGAGTAAAAGCATATTCTTCATCTTTCTCCAAGCCGTAAGACTGAATCAGTTTAGTCAAAAAAACACGTGCAAAACTTTCAAAAAGTACATTCGAGCCAACATCACTGTATAACGCATCGCGCAACATAATAGCAGACTGTGTTAAATCCTGATCAATAAATTGAAACGCATCCTTTAATTGCTCATTTGTTAAAGTAATTTGAAGGTTTTGCTGGGCGAATTGCTCGAAAGCGAATGGCTCAAGCGTGATCACAATCACTTTTGACTTACCATGCCATCGCCATCCCGATGCAATACCGGCTGGCGTTAAGATGATCTCATTTTCGTGATAAATAAAATCGAGGTATTCTTCGTCTCGCCAGTTTTCTACTCTATGCGGGTTGGATTGAAGATTGATTAAGATATGGTGCTGCGCAAAAACCTGTTGCTTCATCTGTCCTGGCTCAGCTTCAAAATATTCTAAGTTAAGTAAATTCTGCGCCGAAATTGGATCTCTTGATGATGCCTTCAGCTTAGGCGGTTCTGGATAGATTTCTTGATAGCGATTTGGCATTTCGCAGAAGATTCCTTAATAGCCCATTTTGCGTGAGTCTTTAACTTAATATAGTTGTTACTGCCGAGCACACCGAATGGATTGTAAACAGAAATTACCACTCGTATCGCAAGATTTAAATCAAAACTGGATCTTATAACCGCGTAATGACCTACAAACTGGGTGTTTAACAAAGAGGAAAACAAATGCGTCCTGACAATATCAAAGAAGGTATCATCGTGAACCACGATAAAAATCCAGTTAAAGTACTCTCTTTTGATGAGATATCGAATCTAGTGGAACTCGTTAGAGTAGATACAAATGAGAGACTCTCAGTTGACTGTGAAGAGCTTACCGAAGATCCGCAGCTTCATACAGATTGCTTGTCCTACTACTAATAATAGTAATTCATTAGATCCTGACGCATCAATGCTATTGGTTGATTACCCATTTGCAATACATTGATGCTCCTTCCAAGTGTTATTCATTTGATTCGTCATTAAAATAAAGTGAAAAATTCACATTCACTGACTACTCTTCTTTAAAAGACAAATTCTTTTTTTACCGTAAATTGTTGTATTGCTATGTTTCTGATTTACGGTTGATTATAGGAATAGGACATTTGAAAGCTTCGAATTCAAGGATGAATTCGCAGAGCGCCCAGGGA
>DDLV01000046.1 GCA_002340325.1 Glaciecola sp. UBA2563
TCCATGGGCGCTCTGCGAAAACGTCCATGTTTTCGAAGCTTTCAAATTACTAATACCTACATTCAACTGTAAATCAAGATCTCAGCGACTCAGCAACACATAAACAGCACAGAGCCATTCTTAATTTTGCGACCGGAGGCCGCTTCTTTAATTTAGTATAAAGGTTCTTTTGGATCTATTCAGGTATTTTTAACTAATATCTGTTGGAAACATATCCAAATGCCATCGTATTTTATTGGCACCTTTATGCTTCTCTAATTCATGCAATACTTGTGCGAACATGGCGTGTAAATACTTTCTTGAATGACATTTTATCAATAATTGGTATCTGTACCTTCGCTGTTTCTTTTCAATTAAAGATGGTAACGGGCCGATTACCGTAGCATTAGAGAACTGAGTCAGCATTGATCTTGCGTACTGTAAAAATTCAATTCCAATCTCTGCGACTTGCGTTTCCGTCCGAAGCAGGGATAAATATGAAAATGGTGGCAAATTAGCGGCTTTTCTTTCTTCTAACAAGCTTCTGGAATAGTGTGTATAGCCATTATTCAATAAGTCTTGTAGCAACGGATGGCCAGGTTGATGCGTCTGTAACCAGACTTCACCTTTTTTATTTGCTCGCCCTGCTCTCCCGCTTAATTGCGTGACTAATTGGCCAATTCTTTCGGCGGCACGGTAATCTCCGCTAAACAAAAGGCTGTCAATGTTCAAAATAATAGCTAAGGTCACATTTGGAAAATGATGTCCTTTCGATAATATTTGCGTTCCTACCAACAATTGATATTTGTTTGCGTGAATGTCCTCAAGCATCATTGCAAAAGCTTGTTTACTCCTGACCGAATCACTGTCAATTCGCACACTTTTGTATGGGGAAAAATAGTAGTCTAAGAACTGCTCTAATTTCTCTGTACCAATGCCATGGGAGATGAGTTCTTGGCTTCCACATTCACTGCATTTGTTTGGGATGCGATTTGCGTACCCACATCGGTGACACTGAAGATTATTTGTCGACATGTGCATGGTCATCGGTGCTCCGCAACCGTCACATTCAACAACGTGTCCACATTGGTGACATTGCAAAGCAGGTGCATATCCGCGGCGATTAACAAAAAACAACACTTGATTACCTAGTTCAAGCTGCTGCTGTACTTTTTCAAGCAACCCCGTTGCGATACCTGATTGTAGAGATAACCCATTTAAATTTAATAAATGCTGACTTGGCAAAACTGCACCACCTGTTCGCTTAGTCATCGTTAAATAGTGATATTTGCCGGTACGTGCATTAAAGAGTGTTTCTAATGACGGTGTTGCACTGCCCATGACGATCGGAATATTTAGCGATTTAGCTCTATAAATTGCAAGATCCCGTGCATGGTAGCGCAAGCCATCTTGCTGTTTATACGATTCATCATGCTCCTCATCGACAATGACCATTCCAAGATTATGAAAAGGCAGAAAGACACTTGAGCGAGTGCCTATGAAAATGCCTTTATCTCCTCGTCTTGCTTGGTGCCATACAGCTAGTCGCTGTTGGTTGGTGAGACCGGAATGCATTGACACGACGATATCGCCAAAACGCTGCGCAAACCTCTCAACGGTCTGCGGCGTAAGTCCAATCTCTGGTACTAGAATGAGCACTTGCTTGTGATCACTCAACACCTTTTCCAGTACTTGCAAATAGACTTCTGTTTTTCCGCTGCCGGTAATACCCTCCAATAAAAAGGCACTGAAACTATTTGCCTGCTCAATAGCTGCGATTGCAATTGATTGTTCTATTGTTGCGACGTGTTTTGATTGGTTTGTTGACGCTTGTTGTAAAAATGATTGCCAATTAATTCGGGGTTTCGACACAGAGATGCGGCGGGCGATATCTTTATCGATAAGTGCTTTTATAATTCGAGAAGAATAGTGTTGTTTAATGTCTCTTACTGTCATCAAATTATTGTTGGATGATATTAACGAATAAAGCGACTTTTGTTTTGGGGATAACAAGACATCATTCTCTTCGTCAGAATCGACAAGAATAAGGCAGTCTTCCTGTACGTCATCGAGTTTGGCAGGTTTGCGCAATGACGCAGGCATCATTGTCGCGATAACATCTCCAAGTGGGTGTTGATAATAGTCCGATAGCCAATATGCAATGGTAAGCAACTCTGAAGAAAAACATGGTATATGATCAAGCAGCTCGATTACTTTTCTTACTTCTGTGGTCTTTGCGTCGTTGGTCGTTTTTGCGCTGTCATTGTTAGTTAGCGCAGCGTGATCAGGGGTTACGTTTTCTTCAACACAGACGCCAACCACCTCTCGATGTCCGAAAGGCACAACAAGTCTTTTACCAATGAGGGGTGTTTGTTCACGTGAAGATTCGCATTCGAACACATATGTAAACACCTGTCGAATCGGCACAGGCACCGCAACGTTTATATATCTCACAGAGTTTTGTAGTGGTGATAGTCAAATGAGATAGTAGCGCATATTGTACTTGCTAGTCAGTCAAATATTCTATAATATTCGCGCCTCGAAATTTTTACGGTGCCGATGATATTATGGTCAAAGCACTGTTTCGATAGAACAAAACCGATTAACTGCGTCTGGTGTTTAGCTTAGGGCTTTATAGCGAGACGGCCTAAATATAAAGGTAACCCAATGAAACAAGATATTCATCCTGAATATAACGAAATAACCGCGACCTGTTCCTGCGGTAACGTTATGAAGATCCGCTCTACACTAAAAAAAGATATCAATCTAGACGTGTGCTCGGCTTGCCATCCCTTCTATACTGGCAAGCAACGTAATGTTGATACAGGCGGTAGAGTTGATAAATTCAAGAAACGTTTTGGTGTTCTTGGCAAGAAATAATCATGCAATGCATGTGAACTAAGGCATCCAACTGGATGCCTTTTTTTATGCATCTATCAAATAGCTGTGGTTCCTTTTTTTCGTACGTAATATTCATTGGGTGATTATTTTTTATAATTAGCATAAATGCCATTTATAAGTATTTTAAGTGCATGTTTTTCATATATTTAATATAGGTGCACGTTGCAACACATTAACGGTCTAGTGATTTCTTTCAGATGTAATTGTGCTATTGTTTCCAACATTACGGTTAACGCTAGACCGTTGAGAACTAAGGATCATCACAATGTCAGACATACGCGAGCAAGCACTTGATTATCATGCTAACCCTACACCGGGAAAGATAAGTGTTGAAATAACTAAACCCGCTGCTGATGTTAACGATTTGGCGCTTGCTTATTCACCAGGTGTGGCCGAGCCTGTTAAAGAGATCGCGGCAGACCCCAACCTCGCTTATAAATACACATCTAAAGGTAATCTTGTAGCGGTCATCTCAAATGGCACTGCTATTTTAGGTCTCGGCAACTTAGGCCCACTTGCTAGCAAACCGGTAATGGAAGGTAAAGCCCTGTTGTTTAAACGATTTGCTGGGATCGACTCTGTAGATATAGAAGTGAAGCACCGTACAACTGAGGAATTTATCAATACAGTTGCTAACATCGCGGATACTTTCGGTGGTATTAACCTCGAAGATATAAAAGCGCCGGAATGTTTTGAAATAGAAGAAGAGCTTATAAAGAGGTGTAAAGTGCCCGTGTTCCATGACGATCAACATGGAACCGCGATTGTTACCGCAGCGGGATTATTAAACGCGCTAGAAATCCAAGAAAAATCCATTGATGATGTCAGAATCGTGTGCATGGGAGCAGGTGCAGCTGCGATTGCCTGTATGGAATTATTGATTAAATGCGGTGCACAACGCGAAAAGATCTACATGTTAGACCGTAAAGGTGTAATTCATACCCGCAGAGATGATTTAACAGAACATAAAATGCTCTTTGCGAATAATACAGATAAACGAACGCTGGAAGACGTCATGACAGGCGCAGATGTATTTGTCGGCGTATCAGGTCCAAATCTGCTGCCTCCTGATGTATTGGCACTTATGGCGCCAAAACCTGTCGTTTTTGCTTGCTCGAATCCAGACCCAGAGATCAAACCTGAGCTTGCGCACTCCGTTCGCAATGATTTAATTATGGCGACAGGACGCTCCGATTATCCCAATCAAGTCAATAATGTTCTGTGCTTCCCTTTTATTTTTAGGGGTGCATTGGATGTCCGCGCAACGCAAATCAATGATCAAATGAAAGTCGCTGCAGTAAATGCATTATGCGGTGTTTCTAGAGAACCGGTCCCAAAAGAAGTACTTTCCGCTGCCAAAGTGAGATCCCTTAGTTTTGGGCGAGATTACATTATTCCAAAACCCATGGATCCGCGTTTGCGCAATAGAATCGCCGGCGCTGTTGCAAAAGCCGCCATTGAATCTGGTGTCGCCCAAATTCAAGAAATTCCCGAAGAATACATGTAAAGACTGTTATTCTAGTCCCGCAACTGGTTCCTATTTATTCTGGTAATTTAAACGAGGGGGCGTTCGCATCTTTTTCAATATTAAAGTAACTTGCAAGAGATCCTCGCGTTTACACAATGCTGTTCGCTCAGGCGGTGCAGTGTGTAAGCGGAGGTGTGTTTGCATGTAAAAGCGTGCG
>DDLV01000002.1 GCA_002340325.1 Glaciecola sp. UBA2563
TCAATGTCTACATATATTAGAGATGAAAAAAACAACGTAGTCATTGCCAAGTTATCTGCAGACGATTGGGAATTGCCATCCCAAGTAAAGGTGCTCGAGAAATGGCTAGATGAAAACTCAAACTTACTTGTTTCGGGCGAGTATAGAGCAGATATTGGTTTTTCAATGCGTGAAAATGCTTGCGGTGGAGGTGCGGTTTTATCTGTAAAGGCTATGACTATTATGTCATCGCTGGGTATGAGGTTGTTTCTATCAGAGTACCCAGATGATTAGACAACAGAACACTAACAAGCGCATTAATAAAACGGCTTCGCCGTCGGACACACCTGCGGTGCGCCGATTATGCGAGCGTTATGTGTCACGGATAAAATTTGCATAAGACAGATATAAAAGACAAACAGAAAAAGAAGACCGAGTGGAGCTATAAGCGATACTTGATGAATAGTATTCTGTTAATTATTGTATGCTTATTAATATTTATAACTGAAACAACTCTGTTTGGCCGCGGCGGAGGATTTCATAAAAGTGAAGACCCATATTTTTATTGGGCTATGTTCGTTCTTTTTATTCTCGGTGCACTCTACACAATATACAAAACTGTCTCGTTATGGCCCGATAAAAAGGATTCTGTAAGTAATGACACATAACGAGGGTTTTATGTTCGCAAGCAAAGCTTGCCGGATTCACTGCGTTCACCGCATAAACAAGCGTTAGCTTCCTTTATGGATTTATTGAACATTAATGCGATGATTATTGCCGCAAGATGCGGAGCGGTTTCTCATACTGACTTAATTACATGGGCAGATGAATTAATCGTAAAATATGATGAACCGGATTGTCGACTCTTCGATGTTTCAACTTCGAAAGATATTCATGAGGCAATGAATGCTTTAAATTTATTTGGTGAGCATGACGACTTGAGTTTAGTATCAGGAAGAGCATTCACACTTTTCCTAGAGGGCTTAAAGTGCAATAAAACAAGTTATGAACGAGTAGCTCAAGAAGTTTATAGCATGGCTTTTTCTGGTCTAATACCAAATCCGGAAATTGAGGGTGAAATGACTACATATTGGGACGAGTTGGATATAGCAAATGATGGGATTTATGGGAACCTCGAGGAAATAAAAAATGAACTGCATAGAATGCTTGAGAAACACGGAAGCTAACAAGAGATTTGACTCGCTCCGCTGTGACCTCACTGCGTTCGGCACGTCAATCAAGCGTTAACTGTCCTCTCAAATCTCTTATTGCACATCCATACAATGTAGTTATAATATAATTATGAGTGAATATTCTTTCGAATGGGACGAAAACAAAAATGCTTTGAATATAGCAAAGCATTCCGTTTCTTTTGATGAAGCATCAACTGTTTTTGATGATGTGTTTGGTCGATTGATAGCGGACCCAGATCACTCAACTGATGAAGATAGATATTTACTTTTAGGTACTAGTTCTAATTCACGGCTTCTCATTGTTTGTCATTGCATAAGGATAAATGAAACAATTCGAATAATTTCAGCACGGAAGGCGGATAAGAGAGAGCGCCGTATTTACGAGGGTTATCGAAATGCGTGAACATTATGATTTTACAGATTCTGTGCCAAATCCATATGCGGGCAAATTGAAGAAACAAATCACGATCCGATTAGATGCAGAAACAATCGAATATTTTAAGTCGATGGCAGATGAAAAGGGAGTTCCTTATCAAAGCTTGATTAATTTGTATCTTCGAGATTGTGCACAGACGAAGAAAGAATTGAAACTGCAATGGGGATAAGGGCAGTTAACAAGCCGATTAATTCATTCACGACGTTCATTAGGACACAGAATTGGCGCGGCTTCGCCATTATCGCACCAATTCTGCGCCTATTATCGGAGCGTTATACGTAAATCATGAAACGAGTATTCGACAGATTTGAACCAGATGAATGGACTGAGGATGGTAAGAAAATATTGTCCGAAGAGAGTGTAAAGAAGATTGGAGCTGTTCTGAGTCGTGGGCCAATCATTGTTAAACACTGGTTTTACCGAGGTGCAAGTTGTCCTCGAGTATTTGGTTTTGATGACTACGAAGAGTTTGAGGAACATCTAGAGAAAAACGCGGTGCCAGGCGACGCCTTTGATATCTGGAGCTTCAATGAAGTGTGTACTCAGGAAACGGTAGTTACTGAAGGTAAGTTACATGACCGAGATGGTTGCGTGCCAAAAAAAGGGGCTTACTAGTGGGAACGTATAACAAGCGTCTATTGAGAGACCTCCTCTGCGTAAATTTAACTGTAATAGGCTTCGCCTTTGTATCACAATCAAATTTACTCCGTTTCGGCTCCAAAGACGAGCGTTAACTGTCCCAATGGAAGTCGCATGCCAGTAGATAAAAATGGAAATGAAGTAAAAGTTGGTTCTTTAGTTCGTGTGTTAAAAATCGATCAGTCTCTTATCGCAGTATTACCGGACGAAGAACTGGATGACGTAAAGTCTATGCTTAATGAAGTTCTCGAAGTGTATGAAATAGATGAATATGACTGCGCATGGGTAGAGAAATGGTGGGACCGTGGCAACGGGGAAACAGAAAGTCATAGCCTATCATTATCTTCATCTGAAATGGAGCTAGTAAGCAATGGTAGCACAAGCAGTTAACAAGCCGCTCAAATTCATTCCGGCCACAAAAAGCGTGACCTCCCCCGGACTCGCTAACGCTCGCCGTTTAGCGGAGCGTTATGCTCTCAATGAAAAATCTGATTAAGTGGTTTGTTCTCGGAGCATTTTTGCTATTCGGGTTCAACTTCATCATGAATTATCTTCATAATTCTGCAGAAGCAAAAGGAAAACGAATTTGGTCGGTTCAGAATAATTTTTTGACGCAAGTTTCCGTATCTTGGAGTGCAGAATCACTAAAGCACCTTTTGGGCAATGAAAGAGTGGAGGATGAATATGAACATTATTCTGCTCTTTTAGATCGAGGCAACAGCCTCGGTGAATTTGAGTCATGCGGAACATTTATGGCAGTCTCCGAGATGGAGCGTCCAGAAAAGATGCACGGCACAAAGTACCAACTGTCTTGCCAATTTAGCGATGGGGAGGCGATAGTTGTATTCGGAGCTTTGCCATTAGGTGAATCTATTGAGAATATTTTCTTCGATTTGGAAAAGAGCATAACAAGTGACTAAACAGAGATTATCAGAGCGAGTCATGCCACTTGCATTCGCAACTGTCACGCCATACTCTGCTAACTCGTTAGTCAAGCGTTATGTTGCTTGAGGTTTTTTAAATCAGGATGACCGACGAACTTGGATATCGACTTCATTTTGCTGTAATGGAAAATGACTTAAAGACAGTCAATTTAATTCTGAATTCTGACAGTGACGACGTTAACGAATTCGACGAAATAAGTCATACACCAATGCACTACGCGTGTCAGAATGAAAATAAACAAATGGTGGAGTTATTACTAAGTTACGGAGCTGATATTAATGCGCAAAACCTTGTTACTGATGCAGGTGACACTCCAATAGGCTCTGTGGCTAAAGAGTGCTCGTTTAATTTTTTTCTTTACCTTTTAGATAAAGGGGCAACCCCTGCACTTAAGGGATGGATGCAATTAAATGCGCTAGATAGAGCTAATCAAAGGCAAGATGAAGAGGGAGAATACATAATTGAGTACATCAGTAAGAACGCAACATAACAAATGTTTTATGTTCGCAAGCAAAGCTTGTCGGATTCACTGCGTTCACCTCATAAACAAGCGTTAGGTGCCCACTGAATTATGGCTCAGAGACCAAATAAACCAAAAAACTATGTGCGTGACTACACAATAATATGTGTTATTGGATTCTCAATTGGGCTTTTTTTTATCTTTCTAGGAATTAAATACCTTCCTGTTTTATTTGCCGTCGGATTTGTGTCCTTTGCACCATTGTTGTGGTTTCGTGAATACCATAAAGCTTTGAGGGATTATAACGAGCAAGAAAAGCAGGAATTGATTGAAAGAGAGTTTTCGTCTTCACAGAGAGATGTGAATCAAAATATTGAGAACTATCTGGCTAATCAGAGAATGAAAAGAGCAAATAAAAAGTGGTGGCAGTTTTGGATTTAACAGCACCTAACAAGAATTTTATGTACGCAAGCAAAGCTTGCCGTATTCACTGCGTTCACCGCATAAACAAGCATTAGCTGCCCTCGACACAAACTTTGATGTACATACAATGTACATATGATTAAGTTTGAATGGGATTCGGTGAAAGCTGAATCAAATCTAAAAAAGCATGGCGTAAGTTTCGAGGAAGCAAAGTCAGTATTTTTCGACGAGTTTGCGCTGCAATTCTATGATGATCAGAATTCACAATTAGAATAAGATAGGTTTTTGATACTGGGAAAAAGCATCGAGTCTAGACTGCTTCTGGTCTGTCATTGTGAACGTAACGATGGAGAAATGATCAGACTAATATCAGCACGGAGAGCGACAAAGAAAGAGTAGAAACATTATCGAGGTGATTTATGAAAGATGAATACGACCTTTCTGCGATGAAATCTCGCAAGAATCCATATTATTCGAAACTGAAGAAGCCAGTGACTATGAGGCTAAGCGAAGATGTTATCGAATATTTTAAAGCAATGTCTGAAGAAAATGGCGTTCCTTATCAGAGTTTAATCAACCTGTATCTTCGAGACTGTGTAGCCCAACATAGAAAGATTGACATAACTTGGAAGGCCAGCAGCTAACAAGATGCTTAACTTATTCACTTTGCTCATTGAGACATCAATACGCAACGGCTTCGCCATTATCGTCGCGCATTGCAGCTCGTTAGCAAGGCGTTAGATGCCCAAAGCCATACCTCGGGGGGAGTCGACTTACATCCATAAAATGTGATAGTTTATTTTCAGACGTTGAGATTTTTGGTTTGATTATGGATTTAGAAAAATTGACTGTTTCAGAGCGTATCATTTTGGCAGAAGCTCTATGGGATAGTGTTGCAAATCATGATGAAAAAATTGATTTAACTGACGAACAGAAAAAAGAACTTGATTCAAGATTAGCAAACTTTCAAGCCGATAAAGACTTGGGTTCATCTTGGGAAGAAGTTAAAAGGAATATCACCGGTTAGATGGAATATACACTCACAATTCGCAGGGAAGCGGAGTATGATTTGAAAGTTGCTTTCGATTACTACGAAAATATTCGAGACGGGCTAGGCCATGATTTTATCTTATGCGTCGAGGAAGCTTTCTCAAAGATAAGTCGAAACCCTTCGATATATAAAAAGACATATGGGGTATTTTGAAGGGTCATAGTAAGAAGGTTTCCATATCGAGTATTCTTTTTCATGGATGATAAACACTTGATAGTTACTGCGGTCTTTCAAGCTCAAAAAATCATACCTCTAGACTCGGGGGCATCTTACAAGATGCTAAATGGAGATTCGCAAGCTCACTCGTTAGCAAAGCGTTATATGCCAGTAATGGCAAAGTCAATCGCATCTATCAAGACTGTTCGAGCTTCTTCAAGAGTTCCGACGGGACGTTTGAGGATTTCTTGCGGAACTGATGCTATTTGTTGAGCCATGAATAGGTAGCTTTTGCCCTCGAAGTTGATTTCTGGCGTTAGCGTTTTCATCATCATGTTTGGTCTTGAAGTTGTTTCTGTGAGAGGGACAACCAATCTAGTAGCTAGCTGATCGATAACCGCGTTTTGAACATCCACTAAGTATGGATATGCTTCTTTAGTTCTGTTGCTAGGGTTTCGGTAAACATCGAATTGAGGCATCAATAATCTCTATATTCGTCACTTAAGCAGCCATTTTGAGCTACGAAATCATTGTAAGCTTCGATAGATGCCTTGTTGTCTTTCTTCCACTTTTCTGACTCCGCAGCCTTTAGTTTTTCCCTAAGAGCTTGCTCAAGTGTTGCTGATAAGTTAACTTTGAGGTCTCT
>DDLV01000140.1 GCA_002340325.1 Glaciecola sp. UBA2563
TCGAATCCCTCCCTCTCCGCCAAATTCTAAAGATTCAGCTCCAACGTCTCGTTTGCTAAATACTCCTTGTCCTTTAATTAAAATTTTTTAGTCTCGCAAAAAATATACTTTAGACCTATCACGTCATTTTATATTGTTTATTTCTTTGTTTTTTTCCTATTTGTGTTACCTTGATACTATAAAAAAAGAAAAAGATGTTTCGAACTTCGGTAGCAAGCTGTGATCAGAATTTTAGTAGTGGATGACCATGATCTTGTGCGCACAGGGATATGCCGTATATTAAATGATATCAATGACTTCAAAGTGATTGGCGAGTTAGGCAGTGGCGAAGACGCTGTAGATTACTGTCGAAAAAAAACGCCAGACATCGTGCTCATGGACATTGACATGCCTGGTATTGGTGGCCTTGAAGCTACTAGAAAGGTCATTCGTTTTTGTGACGACACCCGTGTTATTTGTCTTTCGGCGCATAAATTACATCCAATGCCCTCAAAGATTATGAAGGCAGGTGCATTCGGTTTTTTAACCAAAGACGCCCCTCATCATGAAATGATAAATGCGATATATAAGGTTAATTCGGGTCAAAAGTATATAGCGCCTGAAATTGCCCAACAGATAGCAATAGGTGAATTAGACGTAAGCGTGCAAAACCCCTTTGATCAGCTCAGTGATAGAGAGTTGGAAATAGCTATGTGGATCACAAAAGGCGTTAAGGTTACGGAGATTGCGAAACGGTTGAACCTCAGCACAAAAACAGTTAATACGTATCGGTATAGAATGTTTGATAAGCTACATGTAGACTCCGACGTTGAATTAACTCACCTGGCTTTGCGTCACAAGCTAATTCAAACTAGCGCATAAACTACTGCAATCATGGTTCAACACTCTGTAAATTAACTACATTATGTAGCTTCAATATAACGATATGGCGCAATCAAAAGATGATGTATTTAATCACGATCATTTCCTGAAAAGCGTTACTGACGACCCTGGCGTCTATCGCATGTATAACGTTGGTGGCGACGTGATATATGTTGGTAAAGCGAATAATCTCAAAAAACGACTTTCAAGTTACTTCAAGACAACGCTAGACAACCGCAAAACACAATCACTGGTTTCACAAATAGCCAATATTGATGTAACTATTGTCCGCAGTGAAACAGAAGCATTTCTCCTAGAAAACAACTATATAAAAAAGTATCGACCCAGATACAACGTTGTTTTAAGAGATGATAAGTCTTATCCCTTTATATTTTTATCTGACCATCAACACCCAAGCCTAAGCTTTCACAGAGGAAATAAGAAAAAACAGGGTGAATATTTTGGGCCCTATCCAAGCGCATGGTCAGTGAGAGCGAGTTTAAAGACACTTCAAAAACTCTTTCCAATTCGACAGTGCGAAGATAGTTATTATAAAAATCGCTCACGCCCTTGCTTGCAGTATCAAATGAATAGATGCTCTGCTCCGTGTGTAAGCGGTTATGTAACGGATGAACTGTATGAACAACAGGTTAAACTAGCTTCATTGTTTTTGAGAGGCAAAAATAATGAAGTTATCAACACGTTAGTCAAGAATATGGAAGAGGCGAGTGAGCGATTACAGTTTGAGCAAGCGGCGCGGTATCGAGATCAAATTTCGGCACTTCGAAAAGTACAAGAAAGGCAAATAGTTAGTACGACTCAGCAAGAAATGGATGTGTTTGGTTTTTCGCATAAGAATGGGATTGCAACAGTCTATGGTATTTTTATTCGGGATAATCAAATCCTAGGTAGTAAAGCGTTCTTCCCTAAAATTCCAAAAGGCGCAGATGGTGACGAAATATTTAGTGCGTTTTTATTGCAATTTTATCTCGCGGGAAACAAAACAATTCCTAAACAAATTGTTATCCCTATTAAGTTAAAGGAACAAACCCAGATAGAAATCGTATTAACATCAGAAGCAAAACGAAAAGTAAATTTCTTCATTGGTGCGCGAGACGAAAAACGTAAATATTTAGAGCTGGCAGATAAAAATGCTGAAAATGCGCTAAACACCCAACAAAATCAACAACGCTCGTTACACGCGAGGTTTTCTGATTTAGAGCAATTGATTGAAGTAGAAAAGCCTTTAAAAAGGTTAGAATGCTTTGACATTTCTCACACCTCTGGACAACAAACTGTCGCGTCTTGCGTTGTGTTTGATAGAGATGGTCCAAAGAAAAGTGATTACAGAAGATTCAACATCGAAGGCATTACACCTGGTGATGATTACGCTGCAATGGCACAAGCATTAAAACGGAGATATAAACCTTCATCTAAAGACGCAAAGCTCCCTGATTTACTTTTAATTGATGGCGGTAAAGGTCAATTAAGCCAAGCAGAAATGCACTTTAATGATTGGCCAGAAGAGACTAAACCATTGATTCTAGGTGTCGCTAAAGGCACGAGTCGAAAGCCTGGACTTGAAACGCTGTTATTTGCTTATTCTCATCAACAACTGCCGGTTAATGCCGACCAACCAGGGTTGCATCTTATACAACACATTCGAGATGAATCACATCGTTTTGCTATTACTGGTCATAGAGCGCGAAGGCAAAAAGCAAAGACAACCTCACCGTTAGAAGAAATTCCGGGTATTGGTGCTAAAAAGCGGCAGGCGTTATTAAAATACATGGGTGGTTTACGAGGACTGAAAAAAGCAAGCCAAGAGGAAATAGCAAAAGTACCAGGCATAGGTGACTCACTGGCAGAAGTTATCTACGATAATCTACATCCTTAAGTCAAATTTTTTGATATTATCGCCAAAAGGGTTTTTTTATTGTAGTTATATGGTCTGGACGGTTCCAAATTGCATCACTGTTTTTAGGGTGCTGCTTATTCCAATTTTTGTTGCAGTGTACTTTCTTGATTGGAAATGGGCTAGGGAAACTGCTGCATTTATCTTTTGGTTAGCCGCTATCACGGATTGGATAGATGGCTATCTTGCCAGAAAGTTGGAACAATCAAGTGCATTTGGCGCGTTTCTAGACCCGGTAGCGGATAAACTCATCGTTGCTGCTGCGCTAATAATGGTGACCCACACATTTTCTTCCGTGTGGATCACAATCCCTGCGATAGTGATAATGATGCGAGAAATCTTTGTCTCAGCTCTGCGAGAGTGGATGAGTCAATTTGGGATATCAGACGCTGTAAAAGTTAATTTCTTGGGAAAAATTAAAACCACAGCCCAGATGCTTGCATTAATAGGTTTGTTGTCAGGATTGGAAATGTTTATGGGCATTCCGATTTATTGGGTAACATTGGGCAAACTCCTATTATGGATTAGCGCAATCCTTTCGATTTGGTCAATGATTTTGTATGCGGCAAGTGCATGGAAAGCTGCTAAAGAAAGCGACGTATTTTAAGTTAATCTGCCAAGAAATAATCGGAAAAGAGATAGCACTAGAATTGCACGTATGTGCAGGACAAAATGAACGATAGCAAGTATTGATAATACAGCCAATCGATTTGCTTTGTTCAAAAAATCGCCAAACAGTTGTTTTTATGGTAGTTAAAAACAGCAATCGTTAGAAAATGATGAAATCATCTCCTTTTATAGGTTGACAGATTGGTGAATCTCGGTACAATCTCGCGCACATTTCGAAGCAGGCACAAGCAAATGCATGTAGTCATAGCTTCAGGTATAGAAGTTTTAAGCGGGTGTAGCTCAGTTGGTAGAGCACAACCTTGCCAAGGTTGGGGTCACGAGTTCGAGTCTCGTTACCCGCTCCAAGCTTTCTCAAAGCTTGTTATTCAGAACTTGTATCATGGCGCTGTGGCAGAATGGCGATGCAGCGGATTGCAAATCCGTACAATTCCGGTTCGAATCCGGTCGGCGCCTCCACTTCTAAGCGCGTAATCCAAAGCCCGGGTGGTGAAATTGGTAGACACAAGGGATTTAAAATCCCTCGTCGGTAACGACGTGCCGGTTCAAGTCCGGCCCCGGGCACCATTTCTATAAGAATTATCTTTGATTGGCTTTTGATCCCTTAAGCATCCATGAAATATATTCTTTCGAATTTCATAACCTATTGAAGTCCTTATCCGTTAACTCTGCAATTTAGAACCTTTGAGTCATAAATGGCCAAGGTAATCGATTCATTTAATAGGATTCGTAATAAAACCATCGCGGCAATTGGACCAGGTTAACGCGATGTCTTTTATTTGCGACAACGTCATTTGACGAAACGATAGCAAAGCGTAAAAAAAATGTTAAAAAACAAACATCTAAAATTAAAATAGTTTAATGTTAAGAAGTTTGAGTAATTCGAAACATTAATTCGAGTATTAACTAACATACTCAAATAACATACAAGTTCATACTCATCCTATGCTTTCGTCGCGAAAAACTGATTAAGTTCACGTAAACATTTTTTATTATGATAATAGAGCCCCAATAAACCTATGTAGATACCCACTACTGCATTGATATAAGCTCACATACCCGCCATTGAATGTATAATCTAAGGCGATAAATTTACGGCCTAGTACATTTTCTCCAGTTTATTTACTTATCATCAATTATGTATGTTAGTTGCGACACCATGGTGGGTTAATTATTAAACATTCTTTATTTATATGCCTCTATGTCTATGAATAATATAGCAATAATTAATTGGCACGCAGGTTGCTTTGCCATTCTTCGTAGAAAACAAAAATAAGAATGCCTCAGACGCTGTTCCACGTTTTTCCAAATCAATGGATCGAATCAGAAAAGAGCAATTGAGACAACTTGAATAGTTGCTTCAAAAATCGTTGCAAATTTCTAATGGCAAAGTGCGAAAGCAAAATGGATTACAAACGCAATTGAAACGTCAGGAGCGTTGGTTGAGGCGCTAGTTTCTACACTTCGTCAAGTAATGATGAATCATATATGCAGGATGCAGCCAAGTAGCTAACTACATTGTCGTGTTAGCCATCAAGACAAGACAGATAGTGTCTTTGTTTCTTTGTTTTCAACTTATGGGGAAAAAAAATGAAAGCTACAATCGTAGCGGTGTTGCTATGTGTATTTTGTGCGTCGACGGCAAGTGCAAAGATTAAGTGGACGAATAATGTTAAAGGGCCAAGAGGAGAGTTACCTGCGGTACCGGCTGCGAAAGGTTTTGGTGTCTATACAAGACCAGCTAAAAACGCAAGAGTTTATAAGGTTACTAACCTCAAGGAAAAAGGGCGAGGCTCTCTCGAGGATTGTATAAATGGCAAAGGAAACAGAGTTTGCGTTTTTGAGGTTGCAGGGCGAATCAAGTACCGTAACATTCTAAAAATCAACAATCCGAATATACATATCGCTGGACAAACTGCACCTCATCCCGGCATCGTTATACAA
Organism: Glaciecola sp. UBA2563; assembly: GCA_002340325.1. GTDB lineage: Bacteria > Pseudomonadota > Gammaproteobacteria > Enterobacterales > Alteromonadaceae > Glaciecola. The sequence continues at coordinate 5,348 of DDLV01000140.1, forward strand.
GCACCGCAAAGTATTATTAGGACGAGTAATGTCGTAATTGAACATGTCAGGTTCATGTCCTCTGACGAGATTACTAATCGCAACATACGGGATACGAAGGGTTATCATAATCGCGATGCGTTGGCAATTGAGTCATACCGGCCAATTAAAAATATATTTTTGAATCACGTTTCGATAAACTTTGGCATTGATAGTAACTTGGATGTTTGGGGTAACATCAACAATGTGTCCATTAGAAACTCATTAATTGCGCTCCCTCTGCATTACAGTATGCACGTTGATAGAAGCAGGGGAAGTTGGAGAGACTTACAACCCCATGCAATGAATTTATTAATTGGTCATGCGGTAGGGAATATTGATGTAACAAGAAGTGTTTTAGGGTATGCGCACGATAGACAACCAAGAAGTGGTGCTAAAAACCTCTTTTTCAGCGAAAACGTTGTTTATGACTCTAGCCGGAATATATTTGTAGATTTATATACGAAGCGTGGTGGTAACAGAACTGTCGAGTCAAATGTTGTTGGCAATATATTTATTAGCAAGAGAAGTAGTCGGCAAAGCATTGTTAATCTTTGGGCCGAAAGAAATAGTCGAATCAACCTGTATGCTTCAAAAAATAACTTATTGCTACGCAATGGACGGACTGTTCGTACACCATCTGCCAGACAGTCTGTGATAGATAGAAAGAGAGGAGGGTACTCTCGTATTTCATCGCGACCGGTGAAAACACCTCATCGTCAATCTATTCCGAGAAGTCCGGTTAGAGAGCGAACAGTTCTCGACAACGCAGGTGCCAGACCAGCATTTCGAATACAACTTGAAAGAGACATTGTACGCAATATTAAATCGCGAAGGGGAGAGCTTGTGAATTGTTATCACGAGCGTGGCGATCATCGATTTGATCAAGTACTTCGTCGTTACGCGAAGTATCCAGGTAAGAATGCGCCGTCTATAAGAGATAGATGTGAACTTGATAGAAAAGGTTGGAATGGCTGGAGAAGGTGGTTACTTTCCACGCGCATTATGAAACGACATTCTTTAGATCCAAGAATGCCGAGTAAGAGAGATATGAATAGAGTTTTACCTAGCGGATACACTCAATTAGAAGCATTTCTGCATGCTTGTTCGCGGAAAGTTGAAAACAATCATGGTGACTGTCATCGAAGAGCGATTGACAAAAGAGGACGTGGTTGGGATTAGTTACTTGTCCCCACAGTAAACGCAAAGGTGCTTCAACATGACTTCTGTTAAGCACCTTTTCTTTCTTCAGGAATACGTCAAACAAGTCTGGTATACTCACAAAAACACCAGTTAGTTAACCTATGATTGATGCGAAATCTTTCTATCATTGACACCCAAACTTTAGCTTCGTTCATTGAAAGTAACCGAGAAATAATACTTTTATATACGACGGTAAAATCCGGCAATTGGCCAAAACCAGAAATCATAAATCAACATCCAAACCAATTTATCCCCGGCTCTCTTTATTTTGATTTTGAGGACGTTATCGTTGATACATCATCTGATTTGAGCAATATGATGCCGTCTCAGCAAGTCTTTGAGAGTGAAGTGAGGAAGCTTGGTATTAACAACGATTCAGAGGTTGTCGTATATGACGATTTTGGAAATTTCTGCGCTTCACGCGTCTGGTTTATGTTTAAGAGTATGGGGTTTAATAATATTTGTGTACTAGATGGTGGATTGCCCGAATGGTTACACCAAGGATTCTCCACAGTAGAGCAGTGCGAAACACCAACAAATATAGGTGGTTTCAGTGCCGCATTATCAAAGGATTTTCAATTTGTATCGAGCGAATTTGTAATTAATAACATGACGTCTAATGATAGATCTCTATTGGATGCTAGAGGAGCAAAACGTTTTACTGGAGAGGAAGCTGATCCTAGAAAAGGTGTACGCTCTGGCCATATTCCTAACTCAAAAAGCTTACACTACGCGACGCTTCTTGATGGTAAAGGTTGTTTTCTCCCCGAAGCTAAGTTACGCAGCCTTTTACCAACTTCGCAAAACGGTATGGTCTTTTCCTGTGGCAGCGGTGTCACAGCTTGTATTCTAGCGCAAGCTGCAGATATGGTCGGGATTTCCCCGCTTTTTGTCTACGATGGTTCTTGGTCAGAATGGGGCGCTAGAGAAGAACTGCCGGTCGAAACGAAGAAGTAGTAATTCTTAATGGGTTTTGAAATATCTGTTTTAGCATCTATAGCGTTGATGCATGCGGTTGCCGTCGCAAGTCCGGGACCTGATTTTGCAGTTGTACTTAAACACGCTCTGCAGCAAGGAAGAAGACTAGCCATCTATACAAGTATTGGGGTTGGCGTTGGGATATTGGTACATGTTACTTATTCTATACTTGGGATTGGGCTGATAATTAAAGCCTCCCCATGGTTGTTTAATACATTGCTATACATTGCAGCAGGGTATTTGGTGTACATTGGTATTGGCGCATTAAGAAGCACACAAAAAAATAACAGTTTATCCGGTGCATCAGAAAATCATTCAATGTCGGCAGTGCGCGCATTTACCATTGGCTTTATTACTAATGGTCTCAATCCCAAAGCAACGCTGTTTTTTTTGGCGCTTTTTTCACTCGCCATACCCACAGAGACATTTCTTTTAGTAAAGCTCTTGTACGGCGGATATTTAGCGCTAGCGACGGCATCTTGGTTTATACTCGTTAGTTATCTTGCAAGCCATGCAAAAATTAGAGCGGCATATCAACGTAGAGGTTACTGGTTTGACAGGGTTATGGGCGGTGTCATTATAGTAATGGCGGTTTTTTTGGTATTTGGTAATTAACGACAATAAGAATGCAAGATTCAAAATTAGACAAGCACTTAAGTGGTGCATACAAATTCAACATCAAGGATTTATTATCCAGAGCAAGCCAGTTAAGCCGTGAAAATACGTTCACTATCTTTACAGCACTAGCCTTTATACTGGCGTTGACTATTCTTTTTTGTTTCATTTTGTTTAACATATTTGGTATTGCCTCCTTAGAGCAGCTTGTAACTTCTCAAGACAGTGGGCTAGCTGTAAGCTTTTTAGTTTACAATGTCATGCTCGCGCCTATGTGGGGTGGTATTGTAATGATGTCTGTATCTAGCGTAAGAAAACAAAAACCGACGACCATGATGGTATTTGCTTTTTTCATATTCTTACCGCAGTTGGGTTTGGTGTCAGTGCTAGTGGATACACTTGCTCAGGTTGGACTACAACTATTTTTACTCCCTGCATTTTATGTGTACATGGCGTCTACGTTTATTGTGCCTCTTGTCATTGATAAGAGATTGCATCCATTTAAAGCAATACGACTTTCAGTGAAAATGACAAATGCATATTTGTTTCCAATGGCGCTCATTTATCTGATATTCTTAGCATTAATGATCGCAGGATTCCTAAGTTTATTTATTGGGTTTATTTGGATCGTCCCTTTTATATACAATGTCAAAGCGCTTCTTTATCAGGATTTATTCTGTTTTGAGAGCGAAGTAGAAAACAAACAACAAGAACCAACAGATATCTTCAATGCGTAAATTTCCATTTTTCTTATCATTTATAATTAGCCTTAATGCCTTATTATTGTTTATTTGGTTTTATAAACAAGCCACCTTAAGTGAACAGCAACAGCCGCGTATTGACGTTATGAAGTTTCCGTCGACAGTGGCTTTAACCAAATCAATTCCTGATTTTAAGGCCATTGAAGATATCACGGAGAGAAAAACAGCTTATTTTGACTATATTCGCCCAACGGTAGAAAAGCACAATGAGTACCTAATGAACGTTCGACAGTTTTTGTTGGATGCTTCGTTAATAATAGACGAAGGTAACACTTTGTCGCCGCATCAACAGCGTCAAAAAACCTTTCTCGCCGATGAGTATAGGGTGAATATCAATCAATCGGCATCAGAAGCAATCAATGAGTTGTTGAAAAAAGTCGATATTATTCCACTGGATTTGGTCTTGGTACAGAGCGCTAACGAATCAGGTTGGGGAACATCGCGTTTTGCACAGCAAGGATTTAATTTCTTTGGGCTTTGGTGTTTCGTCGAAAACTGCGGGTTTGTTCCTAGTGAACGTAATGATGGCGCAAGTCACGAAGTCGCAAAGTTTACAAATTTGGAAGAGGCTGTTTATAGCTATATGCGAAACCTTAATCGCCATGATGCTTACGCAGAATTGCGCGACATACGTGATGAGTTAAGGCAACAGAATGAAGAGGTAACAGGTGAAGCCCTTGTAATGGGGCTAACACGTTATTCAGAGCGTGGAATCGAATACGTGGAAGAGCTGCAGCATATGCTAAGAACAAATAGGGAGTTGATTGAGTTGTGATCTACGGACGTTTTGTCGTATTACTCTTGGTATCGTCGTTGTGTCCTTTGGTAATGGCCACCGAGCTTGAACTCGAATATAAGAGTTTTTACAGTCATGTACGAAAGTTGGACAAAGAGCAAATGGACAGACTTCAATTTTCATTTGGTCTTCAGCATATCGAAACTGGACAGTTGTGCGAGATAAATTCCGCCAGAATAAGTACTCAGAAAAAACAGATCCCTATCGAAGTATCGTCAGAACACAGATTCAATTTACCCAAAGAGAGAGCGCTGCGTTTGGCAGATGCAAAAGTCATTCTTCAACTTGTCGAATCAACCGATAAGTGCGATATGTCAGTCCAACTTGAAACTAAATCTGATGAGTTAAAAAACGTGTATTCGCAACAAGATTTGATATCGCTATTTGAACAATACGCTGCATTCTTTGAAGATATGGGCGGCTTTCTTTCATTTATGATGCCGTCAGTTTCTGGCTTGGTGTTTCACTTTGAAGAGGGAGAATATCAAGCGTTGTCGGATGGACTCGTCATTTCTAATGGTCGATTGGAAATTAGTGAAGAAGTAATTTCGAATATAAATGGACTTAATTTGGATCAAAAACCGTTACGCATAACGGCACTAACTCAGTCTTTATAGGGGTTTCGCAGTTGAAATTCAATTTGCTCAGCTAATCGTTCAACCGCCTCAAAACCTTTTTTTGATAATTCTTCTGCACGCTCAAATTCTAGTAGGCCTACATCAAGTAACTGAGGTTCGATAAGAATATCCGGTGGGTCTCCAGCTAATCGAGATCGCGTTACCCTCGCTTGAAGTATTTCAAGCGCAGAGCTCATCACACTTACAATTCCAGGTGGTTCAGGGCGGTCACTCTTTGAACTGCTAGAAAACCATTGTTTCATAAAGCCAGTTGTATTTTTTTCGAGAAACTCATCTGTTTTGAGTTGGTTTTCGGCGTGTTCGCGCTCAAACTTATCAATCATTTGAGGCCTAAAGTCGGCAGACAAATTCACTGCAATAACAAAATCTGCGCCCATATTTCTGCATTGATTTACTGGCACAGGGTTTACAACAGCGCCGTCGATCAACCAACGGCCGTCATGTTCTATCGGCGTGAATAGCGCCGGTATCGCGCAAGATGCCTTTATTGCTTGGTTAATCAAACCAGTGTTAAAAATGACTTCTTTTCCCGAATAAAGATCTGTGGCGACAACAGTAAATTGTTTTTCGGCATCTTCAAAACGAGGCACACAGAATTCTTCGTGGTGCTTTTCAAATACTTTTTGCCCGTTTGCTAAACCGCCTCTGCGAAACCCAATACCTAACAAGGTAAACACCTGCCACTCAGTTAGAGAATACGCCCACTGTTCCAGTTCATCGAGTTTGTTGCTGACAAAAGCACCGCCGACGTATGCGCCAATTGAACAGCCTGATACAACGTCTATTTTCACGCCAAGTTGTTCTAGACCTTTGATTATACCTATATGTGCCCATCCTCTTGCTGCACCTGCGCCTAATGCTAGACCAACTTTCATTGTGTCTCCTAGTTTTCCAGAGTTCAGGTTAATTACTTAACTTCAAGTATAGAAATTTTCTCATCTGTTCCGAACTCCCGTTTTTTTTGAAGATCGGTATCAAATGCTCTATCGCCATTGCTCTTATAATCAAATGTTGTATTTAAATTTTCGAAGTCAAAAAGTCCGCGATCTAAAAGGTGCGAAGGTGTAACGTTTTGAAGCGCGCTAAACATTGATTCAACACGACCAGGAAATTTCGCTTCCCAATCATTTAGCATTTGTTTAATGACTTTTCTCTGCAGGTTTTCCTGTGAACCACATAGGTTGCACGGGATAATTGGAAATTCCATATTTTGTGCGTATTTTGCTATATCCTTTTCGGTACAATATGCTAATGGTCGAATGACTGTATGTTTACCATCGTCACTAACGAGTTTTGCTGGCATAGATTTAAGTCTGCCACCGTGAAACATATTTAAAAACAATGTCTCCAGCATGTCGTCTCTATGGTGACCTAAGGCAATTTTAGTCGCTCTTAATTCAGTTGCAGTTCTATACAAAATTCCTCTGCGCAAGCGGGAACAGAGAGAGCAGGTTGTTTTACCTTTTGGGATTTTTTCTTTGACAATTGAATAGGTGTCTTCCTCAACGATTAAAAATTCAATCGATAACTCATTAAGGTAATTGGGTAAAATATGTTCGGGGAAACCGGGTTGTTTTTGATCGAGGTTTACCGCGACAATAGAAAAAGAAATTGGCGCCACACGTTGTAAGTAGAGTAGGGCGTCCAACAGCGTATAGCTGTCTTTGCCTCCTGACAAACAGACCATTACACGATCGCCGTCTTCAATCATATTGAAGTCTATAACGGCCTTTCCAGTCTGTCTTCGAATTCGCTTTTGCAGCTTTTTAAATGTATTTGAGGTTTTTGCTAACACATCTTTTATAACTTAATGAAAAAACATAAAGATTATATATTAAAATTCTTCGTAAGCTACACAGCGATAATATTTAATGCATTAACTAGCCTTGATGACCAAGGTATCGCAATCGATTTTGTCGATGATATGCTCGGCTGTGTTCCCCAAGAAGGCTGCACTTAGTCCCGTTCTGCCCACTGAACCCACGACTAAAAGCTTTGCATCTAACTTCTCGCATAAATCAGGGATAACATCCTCTGGTAATCCTTCTTCAACATGAAGTTGTTCTTCGGTTAAATTCAAAGAGTTGGCAGTTTCTTTTAGTAGTGTAAAGTGTCTTTCCTTCATATCGCTGTTGTATTCATCAGCGGAAAAGCTTGGTACCTCTACTGCGATATGTACAGGTGCGCCAACAAATGTATTTGCGAGGTGTAATTCAGCATTTAGTGCTTTGGCCATCGATTGACTTGAGTCGGTTATGTAGGTGTTTAGTTGCTGATGTTTATTATCATTAGCATCAACGCTTAATGCAGAAACAATTTTACCTTGTTCTGGCCAATATTGTGCTTTTACCATCAATACGTTGATTGGACTTTCTCGCAACAAATGCCAATCGTGCGGTGTAAAAAGCTTATGGCCTAATTTATTGTGTTCTTTGCAAGACTTAACGATCATATCAGCTTTAAGTGTCATAGCAGCTTCGATGATACCTAAGTGTAATTTTCTCTCCCATACCACATGAATTTCAATATCAACATCGGAGATATCGGCTTTCGCTTTTTTTAAGAAAGTATTTTGTTGTTTAACTAGCTGAGTTCTGAGCGTTTCGCGTTCATTGGATGTAAGCATATCGGCGCTATCATAAGCATCATCATAGATACAACTCACTAATGCTACTTTACTTTTGAATGCGCGCGCTAAGAAAAGTGCTCTAGCAAACGCAGGCTGGTCTTCAGTGGTAGGATTAAAAACAGCGAGTATTTTATTGCAGTTTAACATAGTGATTTCCCGCAGAGTTAACACACTCACATTATAAAAAAAAAGGCCGTAAATGTATTACGACCACTTTGGTACAGATCAACTAATGTGTGAATATTTAGCAAACAGCAGTAAACGGGATCTCTGATTCTGGCAAACGTTGACGTAAACCTTCAAAATCGACAATGCTAATAAGTTTACCATCGACCTTGATTAAATTTTCTTTCTGAAAACGAGTCAACAGCCTGCTGACCGTCTCAACAGTTAACCCTAAGTAGTTACCGATTTCATTTCTTGTCATAGTTAAATTGAATTGACGAGCAGAAAAACCTCTTTCATCAAATCTTGCTGATAGATGACTAATGAAATGTAGAAGGCGTTCCTCGGCACTTCGCTTGCTCAATAACATCATCATGTCGTGATCGTTTTTGATTTCAGCGCTCATGAATTTCATGATTTGTTGTCTTAACTTAGGATAGCGATTAGAGACCTGGTCGAGCGTATCGTATGGCAATTCACAAACCATTGCTGTTTCAAGTGCCTGTACATAACTTTGATGAGTGTTGTCCTTTAACGCGTCAAATCCGATAATGTCCCCAGGGAAATGAAAGCCTATGATCTGCTCCACACCGTCCTTATCACTTACGTATGATTTAAACGATCCAGAGCGAACAGCGAACAGGCTATGAAACTTATCTCCGGTACTCGCCAATTTGTCATGTTTGTGAAGCGGTTTTTTTCGCTCAATAATATCGTCAAGTGATTCAAGTTCATTTTTGTTAAGCGCAACAGGTAGACAAAGGTGGCTGAATGTACAGCTCTGACAATGAATGGACAACTCAGGAGAAGAGGGCATGACGTTACGATCCTTCGACAAATTTAGATCACTGTACCTTGAAATTGTTGATAAAGCAAAAATATTGCACTTAAGACTAACAAAAACGCAACAAACAAACGTGTTTTACGACTTTGCATAATCGGCAAAAGCGATTGAAAACCAAAACTAATCAGTATTAAAGCGGGTAGTGTGCCCAACCCAAACGCCAACATCATACCAGCTCCCATCCAAGCGCTTTGGCTAGACAGACTCCATGTTAGCGAAGAATATATTAATCCACAGGGTAGGAAACCCCAAAGTGAACCATAGATAAAGGCATGAAACGGCGTTTTAATTGGGATGAGTTTTTTTGAAATAGGTTGTATCCGTCTCCAAATGACACTACCGACTTTTTCGAGATGTGATAATCCCTTCCAAACATCGCTTATGTAAAACGCCAATAAGAATAAAAACAAAATACTAATGTAATTCAGGATTGGAATATCCGTGACATTAGCAGAACTGATAATAGAACCAAGAAAGCCAGTAAAAGCACCTAGCACTGCGTAGGTAAATATACGTCCCGTATTATATGCAAATGCATAAACTTCTTTGTTTGCATGTTTTGGGGTAGCAAATGAAAAAGCACTAACAACACCGCCACACATCCCGATACAATGAACACTACCTGCCAAACCAACTAAAAAAGCAGCACTGAAATTCAGCTCAGTCATGGTTCAACGTCATTGATGATTGTCGTCGTCTATTGGTCGGTGTTTGTGTTTTTCATCAACGTCATCATCGTACAGGATAGAGTATCCTTGGCGATCTAAATCTTCAAACTGATTATTCTTAACGGCCCAAAAGAAGATCCCGATAGCCAGTGCCACGATGATAACCGCTAACGGGATAAGTACGAAAATAATACTCATGAGATTTCCTAACGCATCAAGCGGGTTGAGTTATACACTACGATAACAGAACTTAATGACATTCCCAACGCTGCTTGCCATGGTGTTAGCCATCCTATCATCGCAAATGGTAAAACGAGCAAATTATAAGAAATAGCCCAGCCAATGTTTTGTCGAATTTTTGTTTTTGTTTGTTGCGCTACTTCAATGAGTTCAATGACAGCATTTAGCTTTGGGTTGAGAAGCACGACGTCAGCCGCATTTTTTGCCAAGTCGGATGCATTTCCAACCGCTATCGAAATATCAGAAGCAGCAAGAACAGGCGCGTCATTGATGCCGTCACCAAGCATAATAAGTGATTTACCTTCAGCCTGTTGTTGCTGAATATGATGAAGTTTTCCGTCAGGTGTTTTGTTGCCATAAAAATTGTCTATAGACAAAGCATTTGCAATTTTTTTAACGTTTCCGATATCGTCACCGCTTAGAATAGACAAAGTAAAGTCATCTAGCTTTCTTATTAATTCAGGTGCATCAGGTTGTACGGTATCGGTTATCCAATACTCAGAAACTACCTTGCCATCTACTGCAAAGAGTACATTGCCATTATCGCGTTGAGTTTCTTCCTGCTCAACGTTGATTTGGCTATGTACAAACTTTCTTGAGCCGATGACACAATCAAGACCGTCTACTGTGGCAATGAGTCCCTTTCCTATGACAATCTTGAAGGATTCAACATTTATATTTACATTTGTTTCCTTCAATTCTATAGGTGGCGTAAACGCTTTTGCTATTGGGTGCTCAGAGCGTTGTTCTAGTGCATAAGCCAATGCATCAATCGATGCTTTATCGAGTGAGTCAGATTCCGATTGAAAGTACTCCACTTTTTGAATAGAAAATTCACCCTGGGTTAGCGTACCAGTTTTATCAAAAACAATATCTGTAGCTTTGTTTATTTGCTCGAGCGCATCCGCGCGTTTTAATAAAACCCCAAGTTTATTAAGTTTCGCCATCGCGCATGTTAGTGCTGACGGCGTTGCCAAACCCAAAGCGCACGGACATGTTGCAACAAGTACGGAAATAGTGATCCAAAACGCCTCTTCATTCCCGTTAATAGACCAAAATAGATAAGTACAAGCGCTAATAACTAGCACGGCGGAAACAAAATATCGCGAGAAATTGTCTGCCATTACCGCGGCTTTTGGCTTATGGCTAATTGCCACTTCCTGCAATCTGAGAATTTGATTCATCATCGCGAATTTGAGCGAGTTAGTGACTTCGATTTCTATGCTCGATTGCTTATTTAACGTTCCTGCGTAAACGTGATCCCCGACACCTTTCGTAACCGGTTCGAATTCGCCTGTCAACATCGATTCATTAATTGCAGTGGTGCCAGCAACGACGTTACCATCAATGGGTACCGATTCACCTGCCTTTACTAATACTCTTTCATTTGTCGCAAGCTGTTTTGCTAAAACTGATACCCATTCATTGTCCTTCCACTTTAAGGCGGTCGCAGGAATGAGTTTTAGCATGTTAGATGATATTTCTGTGGCTTTATGGCGAGAGCGATGCTCAAGATAGCGACCAATAAGCAAGAAAAAAACAAACATGCATATCGATTCAAAATATACTTCGCCAGCATCTTTGTTAACAGCTAGAACGCCTGCGATATAGGTTGCGAAAATAGCTATGGTAACGGGCACATCCATGTTGACAGTTCGTGCTTGAATTGCCTTCAGTGCAGAAATATAAAATACGCTACCTGAAAACAGTACTACTGGTGTCGTTAACAATAGACTTATCGCGTTAAAATAGCCTGCGATCTCATTATCTATATTGCCAAATACGTCGAAGTACTGGCCCATCGCTAACATCATGACTTGCATTGTCATCAAGCCCGCAAGGCCTAATTTTTTAATAAAGCTCTTTTCTTCGCGTTTGTAGGAGGCTTCATGTTCATCAGGTTGAAATGGGAGGCTTTCGTATCCGATATGTTTCAAGCGTTGTAGAATAGAAGACAAATTTATTTTTGATTCATCCCAAGTTAGCATTGCGCGCCGGGCCGAAACATTTACAGAAATTTGTCTAACACCTTCGAGTTTGGCAAGCTGTTTTTCTATTAACCAACCACAAGCAGCACATGTAATACCTTCAACGGTCAATTGAATTTGTTTTTCGCTTCCGTCAAAAATGACAAACTCTTCTTGCAGCTCCGGCTCATCATAAACCGCCAGTTTTGCCATGGTGTTATCTAATGCTGAATCGCCTCGAGCCGCTGGCTCTGTCCTAAACTCGTAATAATTCTCTAGTCCGTTAGCAATGATTGCACTAGAAACTGCATGACAACCTGGGCAGCACATATGGTGTTCAACACCATTTATTACGACCGGGAACTTATCTCCCTCTAGGTTGGGAAGCCCGCAATGATAGCAATGGCCTTCTGCAATGGAGATGCTCATGACGTCTACTCAGGTATGAGCTCAAAAGGTTTTCTTTGTGGTAGGTTTATGCGTTGTTGAAGTTTCCACTCTTCATCTAGCGGCATTAATCGAAGTCGCCATTTGCCTTTGATATCAAAGTCAATATTGCCTCGGTAAATGCCATAGGCATCGCGTGTTAACAGAATTTCTGCGTCTCTATTTTTTAAGGTGACATGAAAGAAATCAAGTTTTAAGGCGGTGCCAATTTCTGGTTTTCCAGATAAGAATTCAACGGCAATAGTATCACCGGAAATATCCAAAGATGTTTTGATATTGAGTTCTTTTGCTCGCTCTATTTTATCGAGCCTGACGTTAATAGTTTTGCCTTCCTTGTAATAATCGTCCACTACCATTGAGTTGGTACCATCCATTGCAAATGACAAAACGATGCTTCCTACGATGACAGAAGATAAGGGGATTGCGATGAGAAACCAGGGCCAAAAGTGTTTGTACCACGGTTTATTCGTTGAATTTTCCACCTTACACCTCTAACAATTCGAAAAAACTAAACCTAATTTACAAAAAAAAGCCCCGAAAAACGAGGCTTATTTTGTTTACTACAATAAGACATTACGCTCTGATATATCGTTTATTGTGAAAGACTGTACACATACGCGGATACGACATGTACTTTATCTTCACCTAAAGTCTTATCAAAAGCAGGCATTACACCGTTTCTTCCGTGCGTTAATGTCTCAGTAATTGCACGTTTAGAAGAACCGTACAACCAAACATTATCCGTAAGATTTGGTGCTCCTAGCATTTGATTGCCTTTGCCATCCATGCCGTGACACGCTGCGCATGCCGCAAAGCGAGCTTTACCCGCATCAACTAAGGCTGTGTCGGTATCAGGGTGATTTGACAGGCTCATAGTGTATGCAACTACTTCTGCTACGCCTTGCTCGCCAAATGCATCAATCCAACCAGGCATCATACCTGAACGACCGTTAACTAATGTCGTTTTGATGTTTGCGCCCGCCCCACCGTATAACCAATCGTTATCGGTTAGGTTAGGGAAGCCGCCGCGCTGTCCTCTCGCATCAGACCCGTGACACTGTGCGCAATTTTGTAAAAACAAGCGCTTGCCAATTTCCATTGCTTCAGGATTACTCGCCAACTCTTCAACCTCAGTTTCTTTAAATGCTGCGAAGATTGGTGCAACTCGATCCTCGACTTGCTTCACTTGCACTGCATATTCATTTAAAGCACCTGCTTCAATATCTGCGGCTAGTTCAGCTTGAGATTGTTCCAAAGTTAAGATGTGCTGATTAGAGCTCTCCCATCCAAGGAAACCTTTGAATCCACCTAATCCTGGATATAGCGCTAGGTATAAAACACCCCAAACCATAGTTATCCAAAATAGGATGGTCCACCAGCGAGGTAGTTGATTATTAATTTCACTAATTCCATCGAATTCGTGACCCATATTTTCGCCTTCAGGAACGCCAGTCTTGTTTTTCAACGTCCAACTGAGCAACCACCAACAACCGACGATAGTCCCTAAAGTAATTACACTGACCCAAATGGTCCAAAAAGTAGTCATGATTATTGACTCCTAGTCTTTTTAACTTCATTAACTTCATCGTCGTCGAATACTAAGTAAGCATCTTCTTCGAAACGTTTCGCATTGCGTTTGCTAAATGCCCACCATACGACGCCGACGAAAGCTAGAAAAACGATCACAGTGAAAACACTGCCGATTATATCTTGACCTGCCATTACAGATGTGTCCCTAAAACTTGAAGGTAAGCAATCATTGCATCCATTTCTGTTTTTCCTTGAACAGCATCTTTAGCACCTGCAATATCTTCTTCTGTGTAAGGCACACCTAACATTTGAAAGATTTCCATCTTGGACGCTGTATCTTCTCCAGTAAGGAAATTGTCAGCTAACCAAGGGTAAGCAGGCATATTTGACTCGGGCACTACTGCTCTTGGGTTGATAAGATGCACGCGATGCCACTCATCACTGTATCGACCGCCAACTCTTGCTAGGTCAGGTCCAGTGCGTTTTGAACCCCATAAGAAAGGTCTTTCCCAAACGCTTTCACCCGCAACTGAATAGTGACCATATCGCTCGGTTTCAGCTCTGAAAGGGCGGATCATTTGGCTGTGACAACCTGAACAACCTTCTCGGATATATACGTCTCTGCCTTCTAACTGAAGCGCAGTGTAGGGAACAAGTCCTTTAACCGGCTCTAATGCTTGTTGTTGAAACATCAGTGGTAATATTTGTGCCATTGCACCAAAACTAATTGCCACTAAAACAAGAATGGTTAATAGACCAACGTTCTTTTCAATTAACTCATGTGGATTTTTCATTTTGCTACTCCTAATGCTGCTGCATCTGAATCGACCGCATCAACAGGTTTTGGCGCCGTGATTGTGCGATAAGCGTTGTATGCCATTAACAACATACCAGCCACGACAAATAAGCCACCAATAAATCTAACGACATAGAAGGGTTTAGACGCTTCAAGCGACTCAACGAAAGAATAAGTCAAAGTGCCATCTGCTTCGATTGCACGCCACATAAGTCCTTGAAGTACACCTGACATCCACATTGCAACGATATATAGAACAACGCCAATTGTGGTTAGCCAGAAATGAACATTGATCAATTTCGTGCTGTACATTTTAGGCTGGCCGAACAGGATAGGGATTAAGTGATATAAACTACCAATAGAAACCATGGCAACCCAACCAAGTGCACCGGAGTGTACGTGACCAACTGTCCAGTCAGTGTAGTGAGAAAGTGCGTTTACTGTTTTGATTGCCATCATCGGGCCTTCAAACGTAGACATACCGTAGAATGAAAGTGAAACAATCAAAAATCTAAGAACAGGGTCTGTTCTCAATTTATGCCAAGCACCAGATAATGTCATGATACCGTTGATCATGCCGCCCCATGAAGGTACGAATAAAATGACTGACATTACCATTCCAAGGGACTGCGTCCAATCAGGTAGCGCGGTGTAGTGAAGGTGATGAGGACCAGCCCAAATATATAGAGAAACTAACGCCCAGAAGTGCACGATAGAAAGTCTGTAAGAGTAAACAGGACGACCTGCTTGCTTAGGTACAAAGTAATACATCATACCCAAAAATCCCGCTGTTAAGAAAAATCCAACCGCGTTGTGACCATACCACCATTGCATCATCGCATCTACTGCACCTGCATACAGTGAATATGATTTTGTCAGGCTTACCGGAATTGCCATACTGTTACCTATGTGCAGTACCGCAACCGTAAGCATAAATGCACCGAGGAACCAATTAGCTACATAGATGTGGGATGTGCGTCTAATGATCATCGTTCCGAAGAAGTTGATGATGTAAGCTACCCAGACCAGTGCAATCAGGATATCAATTGGCCATTCCAGTTCGGCGTATTCTTTACCACCAGTAATGCCTAGAGGTAGCGTAATTGCCGCTAGAAGAATAACCGTTTGCCAGCCCCAGAAAGTAAAAGACGCTAGCTTGTCGCTAAACAGTCTTACCTGACAGGTACGCTGAACGATGTAATAGCTGGTAGCAAAGAGTGCGCTGCCACCGAACGCAAAAATCACCGCATTGGTGTGAAGAGGTCTCAAACGAGAGTAGGTGAGAAATGGCAGATCAAAATTCAGCGCTGGTGCAAATAGCTGTGCAGCTATCAAAACGCCGACCGACATGCCAACAGTTCCCCATACAATCGTCATGATGGTAAACTGCCTAACTACTTTGTAGTTATAGTCTGGTTTTACTTGGCTTGTTTCGCTCATAACTTAAAGTTTCCGTGTAAAAAGTAAATTGGAATCCCCCAAAACAGCGGTCTTAACTAATATCAATCGTTCGTCCTAGTTGAGAGTGATTTACGAGAGACGTAAACTAAGCCCTGTTCGAGCTTGCATATTAATGACTACAAATACAAAAATAAAACGAATGTGAAGCACTTCTTGATCTTCGTCAATAAAGGAAAGTTTACAGTTAAATAATTGTGAAAAAGTATAATAAAAACATACGACTAATGGTGTATATCCTCCTTGTTTTAGCGCTGGTTTTTGGTGTGTATCTCGCCAATGTTAATGAAGAGTTAAATACATCTAGCACATGTACACTACTAAAGAATGAGTGCCATTTCTCAACACCCAAAGGGCAGTTTTGGTTGAAATTTGAACAGACTCCGGTCGCAGAAGAGGAACTGAATATTTTCTTTGGAACACCAGAAGGTATAAAAGTGAAAAATGCCTATATTGAGGGTGTGAATATGTATATGGGTAAAACGCCGGTAATTTTCGAAGATGGGCTCCCTGCAAATACCGCTGTGACTTTTCTTGGGAGTTGTAACCTAGAAGAAATGCAATGGGCTTTGTATGTTGAAACAAAAGTTGATGCGAAATCAGAGCTTTTTCGAATTGACTTTTCAACCTATCAATAATTCACTAAATCTAATAACAAAAAAGGCTGGTTTGCCCAGCCTTCTTCAAAAAATCGATTTATAGACTTACATTTGCGATTGTTGGTAATTCTTCATGCCTAGTCGTTTGATCAAGCCTAGCTGTTGTTCCAGATAGTAAGCGTGATCCATCTCAGTATCGTCAAGTAATTGCGTCAGCATATCGCGTGTGACGTAATCATTCTCTTTTTCACAAATCTCAATCACTTCTTTGAGTTTATCACCAACTTCATACTCCACGCGAAGATCACTTTCTAGCATTTCCTCTACGTCTTTGCCAACCTTGAAGCCGACCCTAGTCTGCATATCAGGAACGCCTTCTAAGAACAGCATACGTTCGATTAGTTTTTTCGCATGACCTTTTTCATCGTCAAATTCGTGCGAGATGCGCTCATACAGTTTCGTTAGGCCCCAATCATTATACATTTCAGAATGAATAAAATACTGGTCCATCGCGGCTAATTCGTAGCCTAAAAGTTCGTTTAAGCCATCTATTACTTTTTTACTACCTTTCATTAGTCGTCCTCCACTTGGGATTGTAGATAATTCTCTATGCCTAACTCTTTGATCAAGTGATGTTGTGTTTCTAACCAATCAAGATATTCTTCTTCGTCTTCGAGAATCTCTGTCAACATATCTCTGCTTATGTAATCCTGTTTTTCTTCGCAAAGAGCAATGACAGATTTCAACTCAGGGATCTGATTTTGTTCAAATGTCATATCACACTTCAAGCATTCCTCGGTATTTTCTCCGATTAACAGTTTGCCTAATGCCTGCAAATTAGGTAAGCCTTCCAAAAACAGAATGCGCTCTATCAAGCAGTCCGCTTGTTTCATATCTTTGATGGATTTCTTATATGCCGCTTTATTGAGTCCCTCTAGTCCCCAATTTTTGTGCATTCTTGCATGTAAGAAGTACTGGTTTATCGAAGTAAGCTCGATGGTGAGTATTTCGTTTAATGCCTTGATGACATCTTTATTACCTTGCATTTGTTCATTTCCAATCAACATTTTGCGCAAGCATAGCCAAAAAGTGAATGAAAATCAAATTTCTCTTTAAATATCAATCATTTAATAAAGAAAATCATTCTCATTAAGAATTATATTTCGAGTTGTATTTTTTCTTTTTTTGCCTGTTGATTTAAAATAGCGATACTCTCTTCAGCGAAACCTAACCCTGCGTCGGTAAAAAAGTTAAAGACTTCATCGACACCTTTTTCCAGCAATGGCTCGACTTCATCTTCGTATCTTGCAATGGCCGCAATTTTGCCCTTATACCCGTGATTTCTTAATTGATTTGTCACATTCGTGCAGTCGTCGATAGATGGCAGGGCGAGCAACACCAATTGTAAGCTACTGATGTTGATGTTTTCCCAAAAGTCAATGTTTTCACCGTCGCCGACTATAGTGTTTTTACCTTTTTGTCTTAGCGATTCTACTTTTACTTCGTCTGCATCCATGCCGCACACCGCTGCACTTAGCTGTTGAGACAATGCTTCAAAAGCGCCTTTGCCTACTCGACCCATGCCGATGACCATGACTTGCACATTGCTTAAGCATGGATAAACATCTTCAGCTAATGGTGTCTTTCTCTCAAACTTGCGCAATCTTGCACTTCCATGACGATAAATATCATGGGATTTTCGATAAAAAATACTGGTAAACACAAATGAAAAAGATACCGACAATGCGATGATGACAAGCCAATCGCTGCCTATCATATTCATAGACACCGCTACTGACGCGACAATGAGCCCAAACTCACTGTAGTTGCTCATAACACTGCCAGTTAAAAAAGAAGTTCTTGCGCGAAGTCTTAATGCTGAAAATATCGCGAAGAAAAGAATAAACTTTATTGGTATAAGTAACGACAAGCCAATTGCTATAAGAGTAATTTCGAGGTTTGGTAGTGCAGTTAACCCAATTGACAAAAAGAACCCAATCAGAAAAATATCTTTAAAACCGTACAAAGACTTAGCTAGCTCGGTTGCTTTTAAATTGCCGGCCAGCAACATGCCCATGATAAGTGCGCCTAAGTCACCTTTAACACCAACCAATTCGAACAACTGATATGCACATAGTGCCATGACAAAACCACATAATGGCAGCAATTCGCCATGCCCAGCTTCCTGTAATAACCTTTTAAACAATGGTGCGAGTGGTATTAATAATATTAGGCCGAAAGCATAGAGCGTTGGTGCTTTCCCTGTGGCGAAGACCATGAATAAGACAGCAAAAATATCTTGCATGATCAATATACCAATCGCCACTTTGCCATGTCGCGTTCTAGCTTCACCACTTTCTTCTAATATTTTAATAACGCAAACAGTCGAACTAAATGAAAGGGCAAAGGCAATGATGGCAGCCTGAGACAATGCTAGACCGGTAAAATAAGGAAGTGAAAAGCTTCCTAAAATAAATACGAGCGGGGCGCAAACTAACACCCAGACGCTTGTATGAACCACAGCACCCGCCCAGATTTCGGCTTTTAGCAAATCTTTTATATTGAGTTTTAAGCCAATCGTAAACAGCATGACTGTGATACCAAGATTAGCAATGGTTTCTATAGTGGAGTTGAGTTCAATACCAACGGCATTACCTACAAATCCAGCTATTAAAAAGCCAATGAGGGGAGGTTGATGAATTAATTTACAAATAAAACCGCAGGCAAACGCAATTGCAATAAGTACAACTAACAGATAATCCATTGATTCACAGATAAATTTAAAGTTGTAACGTATTTAAGCTCGTTGCTAAGTATTTGGCAAATATAAATGATTAAATGTTTGTAGGGATTTAAGACGATGTAAATAACACGTTTCAATAAAAAAGCGTTACTCACTTAACGCTTTCACTTCTTCCTCCGTCAATGAAGCATCATATTCAGATATGAAACGGGATATGTAGTAGTCAGGCACTTCGTCTTGTGCTTGGATATTTTGAAGCGTAGACAACTTGCAGTCTATTCTTTCAGCCAAACAACTCAATGGAATGCCGCGATGGCGTATAAATCGTATAAACGCACGTCCTGTCATTTACAACCTCCTACTTTTACAGCTTAAAAAAACAATCACTAATATAACAAAAAATTAACATTAGTTAGCGTATTGTAAAATATACATGCGTATATAGTGGTATGAGGTGTAAGTGTCAAAGATTAGTCTAAAAAACGTATGACATCTTTTGCTGTTTTAGCAGGGCATTCAACCATTGGCATATGGCCAATTGATTGATAGATTGAAGGGACACTCCTAGTTAATTTACCCCATTGCTGCGCATCTGACACAGGTAAGAGACCGTCAAGCTCTCCCCAGATAATCAGCCATCTATCTGAGTCGACTTTGAAAGGTTGTTCAAAAAACGCATCGATATCGAAAAAATTTGAAAATTGATGTTCCAGTTGTTTGCGTTTGTTAATGAAGTTCTTTTGTCCAATAAAACGAATGACAGATGCTGGCATTGGTGGCGGTGCCGCCATCGAGCTCTGATAAAATGTCTTGAACTCATCAATGTTCTCAATTCGAAAGGGATTCGTGCCTTTTGCACTTTCGGTTTGCGCAAATTTGGATTTAACCCCAGCCGGGTTAAGTAACACGCAGCGTTTAAACAATGAACTATTGTGCTCTAGTAAAATTGCCCCAATCATTCCACCCATAGAGTTGCCAATGATACTGACTTGTTCGAGTTTTAGTGTGTTTACAAACGCGACAATCATGTTTGCTTGTGTATTACTTGAGTAATCTTTTTCGGGAGAGTAGGGCGTCTCGCCATGACCTAATAAATCCGGAATAATCACCCTATGACTGTCCTTAAAGTGTTTGGCAAATCTAAGCCAAATATTTTTATCTGCGCTAAAGCCGTGCAGTAAAAGCAGGGTGGGTTTGTTGTTGTTTTGGTTGTCATAGTAGGTGATTTCCTGTCCGTCAATTTTACAGGATAGCGTTGTTAGTTTGGCAATTTTTGATTCTACTGAGGTCGAGAAGCTGTAGAGAAATTCACCTAGCTTAATGGACGGAATCACAAATAATAGGAACAGCGCTGCAAAAGCACCCAAAACAATATACAAAAAAGTCATTTAAACTACCCTTATCTGTGAACTTTTAGTATCGCAGTTTTATAGTTACGTTATGTGGTGGTCATCGCGTTTAAACTTTTCGCAAAGCCTGCGAAAGCTAAAACTAAATCCGGGAAACATTGCTATAACTTTACCAGACGCGTTCTGATACCAACTTGTGCAGCCACCATAATGCCATACTGTTTTTTGCATTTCGCGATGTATCATTTTTGTATAGGTGTCTTCAGCATGTTCGGTCGGCTCAATAGTGCTTACGTCATCACGTAGAAGCGTAATACAACTCATAATATAGCGCATTTGAGACTCAATGATATGAATTGCACTCGTATGGCCTATACCGGTATTAGGACCGGTGACAACAAAGAAGTTGGGGAAAGATGGCATGCTCGTTCCCAAATACGCCCTTGGAAACGCTTGCCATTGTGTATCCAAACTGACGCCGTGTCGCCCAACAATATGGTGAGAAACAATTGATGCTTGCGGGTCGTAACCGGTGGCAAATACTACAATATCAACGTCTATAGTCGATGTGGATGTCTCTATGCCATTTTCAGTGAATGCATTGATAGCTTCAGTCTTATCGTGAAGAACAACATTTTTTTTCTGTAAAGCAGGTAAATAACTATTGGTTATGAGGATCCGTTTACACCCTATAATGAAATCGGGAACTAACTTTTTTCGTAGATTGAAATCGGGCACTTGCATTTTTAATTGTAAACGAGCCGGGTATTCACCGACGAGCTTAAGAAGCAGTTTGCTGTATTTAAAAGCAATTACGCGTAACTCTAATTGCCAATAAATAAGCATTCTAAACAGTTTATTAATGCTATTTATTTTGAGAAGTTTTCTTAGCCAAGCGGGAAACGTAAAATCGGGACGATACAATATCCAATGCGGGGTTCGTTGAAACACATGCAACGTTTCGGCACATTTTGCTAATTCCGGAATGATTTGCACAGCGCTAGCGCCAGAACCGATCACCGCAATTTTTTTATTTTTGAAATCAACATTATCTGGCCAGTCATTTGCGTGAAATGATTCGCCTTTAAAGAATTCAAGCCCTTTTATTTTTGGCGTGACTGGTGTGCTTAATGGTCCGGTTGCGTTTATTACAGTTTTCGCACAAAAATAAGCGCCATCCTCAGTGCTAATTAGCCAATGATCGTTCTGCCACTTCGTACTTGTGACGTTCACATTGAGTTGTATTTTGTCATTCAGGCGATGTTTTTGAATAAGATGATTCGTGTACTCTGCTAACTCGCTTTGTGTAGCGAACATTCGTGACCAATCATACGTTTCATTTTCTAGCGAATACAATATTGAATAAACATCAACTGCTGCGCCAGGATATCTGTTTTGTTTCCATGTACCACCAGCAAAGCTGCGCCGTTCCAACATTACATAGTTAGTAATGTGCGCTTTATTGAGATTAATTGCTGCGCTGATCCCGCCAAAACCGGTGCCGATGATAACGACATCCAACATGTTCGATTTGTTCTTATTTTATTCAACACGAAAAACAGATTAATCGGTGATGTAAATTATTGCAACGCTATAGCCACAATGACTCCAATTAGTGACTTTTTGACTTTACACTGCTTCGATATCACTATTGGAGCAGAAAACAAAGATATGCTGTTATAGCGGCCAAGAAAAAAAAGGAAAACATGAAGAAACAATCGTTGCTCATTTTCACTGTAATTTTTGTCACTTCCTGTGCAATACATCGTCCGATTCCTGTAGACGTGCTAATAGCAAACGGTTCTGTCTATGATGGAACGGATTCTAAAGCCCAAGCACTTGATATTGGCATATGTGGTGATGAGATTTGCGCAGTATCTCCACGCGGAAAACGTTCTTACACCGCAAGAAAAACGCTTGATGCAACAGGGCTAGTGGTAAGTCCTGGTTTTATCGACCCACATACGCACACGTTCTTGGAACTACGAAGCAATGATAAAAATGAAAATCTCAATTATTTATATCAGGGGGTAACAACGGTTGTCACTGGTAATGATGGTGGCGGGCCGCCGCATATTCCTTTTGCAGTAAGTCAGCTTAATAAAGACGGTATTGGCACAAATGTAGCGTTCTTCACCGGGCATGGGAGCATTCGTCGTTTGGTGATGGGGATTGAAGAGCGAGAAGCGACAGAAGCTGAGCTTATTGAGATGGAACTACTTGTTGAAAACGCGATGAAAGACGGATCGTTAGGGCTTTCAAGTGGACTTTATTACATACCCGGTCAATTTGCTGATACGCAAGAAGTGATTCGCCTTGCCAAAGTAGCCGCGCGTCATGGCGGTATTTATGACACCCATTTACGAGACGAAAGTACATTTAATATCGGGCTTTTGGCAGCGATCGAAGAAGCCATAGAAATTGCAGAAAAAGCCAATATTCACCTTCACCTAGCGCATATAAAAGCCTTAGGTGTAGATGTTTGGGGACAAAGTATTCCCGTGATCGAAAAGATAGAGAATGCTCGTTCGCAAGGCGTTAGCATCAGCGCTGACCAATATCCATGGCTCGCCTCTGGGACTAATATTCGCAGTGCCATCATACCTCAATGGGTAAGAGCTGACTCTGAAGAAGCTTTTATGTCTCGTATTCGTGATAGTGGAATGATTGAACGAATTCTAAGCGAGATAAAAGAAAATATTCGAAGAAGAGGTGGCTCTGAAAAACTGCTTATCACGGCATCCCCTGAAGCTGACTGGGTGGGTAAAACACTTCAAGAAATATCTGAATTAATGAAGCTTACGCCCGCGCAAACAGCTATTGAAATGGCGCAAATTGGAAGCCCTCATCGAGTAGCCTCGTACAACATGAGCGAAGAAGACGTTGAACGATTTATGCTGCAAACATGGGTCGTCACTTCATCAGATGGCACCAACGGACATCCGAGAAAATATGCCAGTTTTCCAAAAAAGTATAGAGAATATGTAAAAGAGAAAAAGCTTATTTCAGAACAGAGATTCATATATTCAAGCACTGGACAGACCGCTGATATACTAGGCCTTCACGATAGGGGACAACTGAAGGTTGGAAAAAAAGCTGATGTACTCGTCTTTAATCCAGATACATTTAAAGACAACGCGAACTTTCAACAATGGAACGCGCTCTCATTGGGCGTTCATTTCGTCTTAGTTAACGGCAAATTGGTTATCGACGATACGCAGTTTACCGGACAGCTGGTTGGTCAGTTTTTGAAAAGAAGCACGCGCCAGCAAGAGTAGGGCATATTCTCTTGCTTATTTATTGAAATAGTTATGTAGACGTCGGGTCAGTATCCTGCCGATAAGGCGTGTGGACGTCTATGATCCGATGCACCATAAAGATAACCATTATCGACCATGATGGATTGCGTGCTTCCCATCGTAAAAGTCACTTCAACATTTTGTCCTTTCTCTTTTAACAGGCGGATAGTATCGCGATTAAACCCCGGCTCAACTTCGAGAATATCAGGGATCCACTGATGATGAATGCGACGTTCATTGGTTGCTTCAGCAACATTCATTTTGTGGTCAATGGTATTTGAAATCATTTGCGTAACTGCATTAATTATGCGGCTACCCCCTGGGCTTCCCGTAACAAGAAATACTTCATTATCTTTTAACACAATGATAGGTGATTGAGAGCTCACTGGACGTTTACCTGGCTCAAGTTTATTTGCTTTGCTAGCAATAAAACCAGTTGCACCTTCAATACACGCTCTTACAGAAAAGGTGTGAATTTGGTTGTTCATGACTATGCCCGTGCCTTCGATGACTTTACTGTTACCAAATGAATAACCCAACGTATAGGTGTTTGAAACTGCATTACCAAACTTGTCAACGATTGAGTAATGCGTAGTTGAAGGTGTCTCGTAAGGTAAAGCGTCTCCCTTTAATGTGGTAGCATCGATAGCCGTATCCAACGATATCTTATCGGCAAGCTTTTTAGCTCGTTGTTTATCTATAAGCCAGTCTACTGGCACGGGATAAAAGTCAGGATCAGCCATATGCGTGCCGCGATCGGCGAATCCAAACTTCATCGATTCAGTCATCACATGCAGCGTATCGCTGCCTATCCCCCAGTCTGCTAGGGGGAATTGTTCCATAATGTTTAAAATACCCAGTATCGTGACGCCGCCAGAACTCGGCGGCGGCATTGCAACAATCGTGTGATCTCTGTAGTCTGACGTAACAGGTTCTTTGATTATGACTTTGTAGTTTTCGAGATCATCATAGTCAATGTGTCCACCGTATTTTTCCATATCCTCAACGATTTTCTCGGCAATATCACCTTTGTAAAATGCATCGGGGCCATTGGTAGCAATTTGTTTAAGTGACCATGCTAAGTCAGGTTGCTTAAATAAGTCGTTATACCGATAAAAGCTACCGTCTTCTTTATAAAATACTTTTTTAGCGGCTGGGTTTTGGTTTAATCTTGTATATACACCAGCGAGGATTTGTGCCAAATCATAGTTAACCGGGAAACCTTCTTCGGCGAGTGTAATAGCGGGCGCTAGTAACGTTTCCCACGGCAGACTGCCAAAACGCTCCCATGATGCATACATGCCAGCGACTGTGCCGGGAACGCCCGCAGCATCCCAAGATAGAGGCGAGTCGGTGTCTTTTGTACCATCCTGGTTTAAAAAATCTGCCGCAGTAACGCCTGTAGGCGCGGTTTCGCGATAATCAATTGCAAAGTTTTTTCTATCCTTTGCTGAGTGATAGAGCATAAAACCGCCGCCACCTAGGTTACCGGCACGTGGTAAAGTAACTGCTAATGCGAAGCCAACAGCAACCGAGGCATCCACAGCATTTCCGCCTTGTTTTAAGATATCAACACCAACACGGGTTGCGAATTTGTTTTGCGTTGACACCATGCCATTTTCGGCAACCACAGGGTGAAATACATCTTGATACCGCACAATTCCGGTTTTTGACATATTGTAGGGGTGTGGTTTATCAGCTGCGGTTATGCTGATTGTATCAGTCGCACTACTTGGTTTAGTGTCTGTCGCGCCGCATGATATAACAAACAAAATGCTCAACAATGTAATTGCGGCATACTTCACTAGCGATGGCATGAGTGCCCCCTTTTACTGTAAATCGTCAGATGTCGTTGGATAACATAAAATTCTGATAAACTGCAAATAGTTTAATAAGATAGCGATAGATGAAATCCGTCAACGCACAACTAAAACGGTATAATAATATAAAAAGGAGCGTTTAATGGCTGCGCCGATTATCTACCCCCAAACAAATCCGAAAGCCACCGAGCAGCTCAATATTGTCAGTGGTAATGGGGTCTATGTCTATGATGATAAAGGAAAACGATATTTAGAAGGCATGTCAGGATTGTGGTCGGCATCTTTGGGGTATGGGAATGAAGAGCTCATTCAGGCTGCAAATGACCAGCTACATAAGCTGTCGTTTGCCCCACTTTTTGGTGGAAAAACTCACGAGCCAGCCATGCAGTTATCGCATGCACTCGCCGAAATCGTACCCATCAAAAACGCTAAATTCTTTTTTGGTAACAGTGGTAGTGATGCCAACGATACAATCTTAAAAATACTTCGCTACTATAACCACGTAGAAGGACGACCTGAAAAGAAAAAGATTATTTCCCGTCATCGCGGCTATCATGGCGTGACAATGTCAAGTACGTGTTTAACTGGATTACCTGCGCTTCATCAAAATTTTAATTTGCCTATTGAGGAATTAGGTATTTTGCATACTGACTGCCCACATTACTATCGCGAACAACAAAAAGGTGAAACAGAAGAACAGTTCTGTGAGCGACTCATAAACAACATTAAGCGTTTAATAGAAAAAGAAGGCGCGGAAACGATTGCAGCATTTATCGCTGAGCCTATTAGCGGTGCGGGTGGGGTTGTGGTGCCGCCTCGAGGGTATTTCGACAAGTTGCAGCCGCTGTTGGCTGCTAATGACATCATGCTCATTGCTGATGAAGTAATAACGGGATTTGGTCGAACTGGCCAAGCGTTCGGCTGCAATACCTTTGACATCAAACCGCAATTGTTGACCTTGGCAAAAGCGATGTCAGCATCTTACTTACCAATAAGTGCATCAGTTGTATCTGATGAAATTTACCAAGCACTCGTCGAACCCGCTAATGAAGTAGGGGTGTTCGGTCATGGATATACATATTCAGGGCATCCTGTGTGTGCAGCAGTGGCGTCAAAAACGCTTGAAATATACAAGCGTGATAACCTTTTTGGTTATGCGCATTATTGTGGGGAATATTTTCAGCAACAACTTAACAAACTTGCACCTCTTGACACGATTGGTGAAGTGAGAGGAAAAGGAATGATAGCAGCGCTTGAGGTTGTGTCAGATAAAGATAAACGCACGCCAGCGCCTGATATCGCTGGAAAAATTGCTAATGCTTGTCTTGAACATGGTTTACTGGTCAGACAGATTTACGGTAATACGATTGCATTGTGTCCACCACTGGTCATCACATACGCGCAAGTTGACGAACTTGTAGATAAATTAAAGCGGTCAATATTGATGGTGATTCGAGGAAGGTAACCCGAGACTTCATCTAAAACCTGATGTGTTAAATCTGTTTTCGATATTGACTGGGAATTGTTCCGGACATTGATTTAAAGACTCTGTTAAAGGTTACCAATGAAGAAAAACCGCTATTTAATCCAATCGCTAGTATGCTTGTTTCGTTATCCGAATTTTCTTTTAAGAGACGTTTGGCAAAGTCTACACGGTGTTGATTAATAAAGTGATTAAAATTGGGTGATCCAAACTGTCTTCTAATAACTCGGCTTATTTTGTATTCAGATTCATTTAGCTGTCTCGCCAAATCTGCTAATTTTATACTGTTAGATAAAAATATCTGTTCTTCATTCATCAGTGATTTTATCTGTTGAGCCAAGAATAAATCGTCTTCATTGACAGCTACCAGTTCGGTTCGATTCGTGTTTTGAACGACTAACTTCGTTCTATTCTGCAGATATAATATTCGTTCTATAGCAACTAAAATCATTGTTGCAGACGACACCATAACCCATGGAAATATGACCGATTGTAATTCGCTAGGTACGAACAACTTCAGAAACACAGTTGAGTTCATAACAGCGATGAAAAATGCACTTGCGAAGATGATACTTTGTTGTTTTTCACAACTTGATTTTGTTGAAAATCCGCGTAATGACTCCCAAAAAGACAACAATATAATAGTGGACGAAAGCAATTTAGTGCTTTCATTCAGCGCCTGCTTAAATTGCAACATAATGGTCGGCGTAATACTGTCTAAAAGACTAGCTGCTTGCACAAATTGCCATGCCTCATTCAGCATGACCATAATTGCAATCAAACCTGCCA